>NZ_JBHINJ010000041.1:0-5211 GCF_042194855.1 Bartonella sp. CL70QHWL
CAAAACAATGCCATTTCGCAAGCAATGGAAAAAATCTTAACAGAACTCGATAAAACCAATATTGAGGAAGAATCCAAAGAATTACAAGAGTTTTATGACAGCGTAAAGTTCCGTGCCTCTGGCATTACCGAACCACAGGCAAGACAAAATCTTATTATCAAACTTTACGAAGATTTTTTTACCAAAGCTTTTAAGAAGACAACGGATAGGCTTGGCATTGTTTATACCCCCGTTGAGGTTGTCGATTTTATCATTCATTCTGTTGATGATGTGTTGCGTAATGAGTTTGGAAAAAGCTTGGGATCACGGGATGTCTCTATTCTTGACCCTTTCACTGGAACGGGGACCTTTATCACAAGGCTTTTACAATCAAATCTCATAAAACCAGAGGATATGGAATACAAATTCCGTCATGATATCCATGCCAATGAGATTGTCTTGCTTGCTTATTACATAGCAGCGATTAATATTGAATCGACTTATCATAGTTTGATGAAAGGTGAGTATATTCCTTTCAAACATATTGGTTTAACCGATACATTCCGGATGCTTGAAAAACAAGATCTGATGAGAGGTTTACTAGAGAAAAACAGTGAATATTTAGAACTTCAGAAAAACCTCAATATTGAAGTTATCTTCGGCAATCCTCCTTATTCAGTAGGGCAAAAAAGCGAAAATGATAATGCAAAGAACAGCCCTTATCCCATATTAGATGAACGTATCCGTAAAACTTATGCTGCTCAATCGAAAGTAACGAATATACGAGCACTTTATGACAGCTATATCCGTGCCATTCGTTGGGCAAGTGACCGTATTAGTAATGCTGGGGTAATAGGCTTTGTTTCTGGTTCTGGTTACATAGAAAAGCCAACAATGGATAGCTTACGAAAATCTTTAGCCAAAGAGTTTACGAGTATTTATGTGCTTAATTTACGGGGGGATCTTCGCAAAAATATGTTAAGCAATGGAGTTGCTCAAGAAGGTGAAAATATTTTCGGCAATGGTAGTATGACTGGTATTGCGGTAACGCTATTTATCAAAAATCCCAATGCTTCTGGAGATTGTAAAATTTACTATCATGATATTGGTAATAATTTCACGACAAAAGAAAAACTTACAGCTCTTGAATACTTTGGTAGTATTGATGGCATTACACGTGAACAAAGTTGGCAAATGATCACGCCGGATGAACATGGTGATTGGATAAATCAACGTGATGAGAGTTTCAAAACATTCCTAGTCCTAGGTGATAAGAAAAGTCATGGTAAAAAGCTGTTTGAAAATTTTTCTCGCGGTATTATGACGAGTCGTGATGCTTGGACATACAACTCAAGCCCTGAAGCTCTAGCGAAAAACATGAGTAATATGATTGCCTTCTATAACAGTGAAGTGGAACGTTTTAATGATACTTATGCACACACTAACCGTAAAATACATACCAATGTTGTAAATAATTTTGTAAATTCAGATGAAAGTAAGATAAGTTGGAGCCGTGGACTTAAACAAGAGTTGACAAAAGGAAAGTTTTTTGAATTTGAAGAGACATGCCTCATACCAAGTCTGTATCGTCCTTTTACACAACGATGGCTTTATTATAATCGTACCTTCAATGATATGGTTTACCAAATGCCGCGGATATTTCCTATAGAAAAAGCGGTTGAAAATAAAGTGATACAAGTTTCTTCTGTAGGAGCAAGAAGTGGATTTTCTATCTTGATGACTAAAAATGTACCTGATGTGAGTGTAATAGATACAGGTCAATGCTTTCCACGCTATATTTACAAAGATGATACGGTTTCAAAAAGTAAAAATGAAAAACAATCCCATTTATTTTTAATTTCTACAGAAGAAAGTAAAACAGCTGGTTTACAGAGGCGTGATGCCATTACGGATGAAGGATTAGCACATTTTAAAGAAGCTTATCCAAATGAAAAAATTACTAAGGATGATCTATTCTATTACGTTTACGGTTTACTTCATTCGGAAGATTACCGTGTTCGTTATGCGGATAACCTCTCTAAAGAATTGCCTCGTATCCCTTGTGTAAAAACTGCTGAAGATTTTTGGAAGTTTGTAACAGCAGGACGTGAATTGGGTCATTTGCACGTGAATTATGAAACTGTAGAACCTTATCCCGTGACCTTTAAAAAAGGTAATCCAAAAGTTACAGAGATCTCTAATCCCGAAAAATTCTATTATGTAACTGAAATGAAATTCGCAAAAATTAAGGATAGTAAGAAAAAGGATAAAACCACTGTTATTTATAATAGCAATATCACAATAACAGATATCCCTCTTGAAGCTTATGAGTATATCGTTAATGGTAAACCAGCTCTTGAATGGGTTATAGGGCGTCAATGTGTTAAGACTGATAAAAAGAGTGGCATTGTTAATGATGCTAATCGCTATGCTGTTGAAACCATTGGCAACCCTGCCTACCCTCTAGAGTTGTTTCAAAGAGTTATTACCGTAAGTTTAGAAACAATGAAAATCGTAAAAAAACTACCAAAATTAGAAATGAGAGAAACTGAATAGATTTGGCATGCTCAGATGATAGGCATGTTAACCTCACAAAGGGGTATAAGGTCTTATAACCTATAGGTTCTATACCCTCTTTATAAATTGCTTACATACAATCTTTAAAAGGAGTGTTTGTATGCGTTATTCTAAAAAGAAATCATTTGCACTTTTAAATACTCTTATTTGAATTGCTTTAAGACTTTTAAGAAATCCCATCTTAAAGTGAATACGCTTCTTTTACATTGCCTTTAAGAGGTTATATCGTAATCTAAAATGATAGCTTTGTTTAAAGAGAGCTATGTATATTCATTTTCTTATATTACTTATAGGTTTTGAAGGTTTCTCAAACCCTCAAAATACCTTCAAAACCCCTTTTTATATATATTACAGATTGTATTTACGTGTTGTATGTAATATGGGTTGTTTATTTAAAACATTAACATATTGAAATATAATAACTTTTATTTTTGATTGAAAAATAATATATAAAGGGGCGTAAAAGGAACCCTCAAAATACTCAAAATCTTCAAAACTCATAACCATAATGGTCTTGATAGCATTTCATATGAGTTACAAGCTATCTTTTGAAAGGCTTTAAAAGATCATATGCTTTTCATAAAGCACATTTTAATCACTCACTAAAATAATCTATTTTGTCAGTTCAATTTACTGACACATAACTGACAAGTTTTAATCAATTCACATCATTGGTTATCTTTAAAGATTGTAATAGTGATATGAGTTATGTTTTTAAAATACTAACCTATTGAAATATAATGTTTTTAATTTTTACTCATAAAAAAAATAATAGAAGATCTAAAAGGAACTGACAACACTGACACGGTCTATTAAAAGGGATTTTACTGATCTCTATAATGATCAGTTTCTATTGAGATGTTTTCATAAGTGTTTTCATAACAGACAATAAATCGCAATTATCCTATTTATCATTTCTCTTATGAACATGAAAAATGATGCCATGGCTATAAAGAACATAACAACTATAGAGAAAGCAAAAATGCAAATGAAAGCATTTGTTTATAAAGACAGTCCCTATAAAGGCTGTTAAGTCTAAAATGTGTTATTAAAAGAAATTAACAGAAATCTTAAAATTTATTTAGCAACAAAATTGATAGGTTATAAAGTTTAAAATACGCATAATGAGAGCTTTTCTAAATATTATAAATGTATAGATTCAGAAAATAACGCAATCGTTTAATAAAACCTATAATATAGCTTTAAAAGCACATAAATATAAAAGAAGCAATTAATAAGCATAAGATATTATCAATACACAACGTATTTAAAAAATAAGAAAAAATATCAAAAAAGATAAAATATTATTTGACAATAAATACGTATTTTGTTATATAAATAATCAAGTGATTGAAAAACACTTTTTGATAAGCGGATAGACTACGAAACAGCCTTTCCAAAGTCTTTAAAAAACTGACTATCTTTTATGCTATCGTTGGCATATATAGTGATTTTGTCGGGTGTGCTTACACCATACAATACCCTTATGGGAAAAGTGTAAGCAACGGACTTATCACCGTGTTTTTCAACACCCGATGCTTTTATAAGCTGTCAATTGAAAAACAATTTTATGATAAGGTTTAATTATGACAAATATCTCAAAAACCACCCCCGTTATCTCTAATATTGCAAATGAAACCGCGTCTGTTAATCAACAAGAGCCTGCAAAAAAATACGAATTTATTGATGATTGTGAATATATCGATGGTCATTTCTTAACTCGAATTAGAGCCTTAAGAGATTTTGATGATGTGAAAAAAGGCGATTTAGGGGGGTATATTGAAAATGAAAGTAACTTATCTCATGAGGGCAATTGCTGGGTTTATAATAAAGCTCGGGTCTTTCAAAATGCACGCGTCTTTGGAAATGCTAAAGTAAAAAGCTTTTTTGTTGATGTCTATGGTAATGCTCAAATTTATGGGAATGCTATTTTTGAAGGTATGACATTAAAGGACAATGCAAAGCTGTCTGGTAATGCGTATGCTAACAACGCCGTTGTAATTGAAGGCAATGCACAAATTTATGATAACGCCCGTGTCACTGATCATGCTCATATTTCCGATAATGCTGTCATTTGTGATGATGCCCATGTCGGAGGCAATGCAAAAATAAGTGGCTCTGCTTACATTTGTGATGAATCACGTGTTTTTGATGATGCCGTTATTTGTGATGCTCTTATCTCTGGTTCTTCATATATTCATAGCAATGCCTCTTTAACAGCTAATGAAGATATCTGTGATGATGCATATCCTGAGTTTGGTAGCGAAGATGATTATTATCGTCATGAGTATTATGCTGATTTTGAAGGGTATTATGACGATGATGATAACAGCGAATATGAAAGTGATGCTGCGTAAATGACGCGCGCGGGCGCGGCGGGGGCGCCCTCCTTCTAAACATCTCATTTAAAAATTTAAATCTCTATAAAGGAATTGTGCTCATGCAAAAGAAGTTTGCACTCACAAATGAAACGCGTGTAATTAATAATCATACCCTTTATCGCATTAAAGCATTAAAAGACTTTGCTGATGTTAAAGCAGGTACTTTAGGGGGCTTTATTGAAAAGGAACATAACCTCTCTCATGATGGCAATTGCTGGGTTTATGATAATGCTTGTGTTGTAAAATCTGGTCGTGTTTATGAAAATGCAAGGGT
>NZ_JBHINJ010000042.1:0-4975 GCF_042194855.1 Bartonella sp. CL70QHWL
TGTCTTCAACAGATGCTTTCAAGGTAAGTAAGTTTTGAACAGTCTGATAAGCTTCTAAAGCTTGTTTCTCTAGGGTTGCTGTCAATTGAATGCCATTTCTCAAGGTCCATGGAAACTCCAGAGTTACACATTGCTCTATCTGTTGCACGGTATCTTGTAGAGGTGTCACTAAGCTGTGTTGCACCGATAAGATTACGGATTGTCTCTCCGGTACCACCACGAGTTCTTTGATCTTTTGAAAAGTTTCCATTGTTTCCACCATTGTTATTCGTGTTTTTCGTTTTTTCTAAATCCTCGATAGCCTTTCGCACCCAGTTACGCCATGTTGCTTGCCAATCGGTTTTGGTTGCATTTGCTCCGGCTTTTGAACGCCAATAATCTCTAAACTTTGCGATTTCGACTTTCACGCGCTCTGGAGGCAAGCCCTTTGCAATGGCAAAATCGTAATCGGGTTCAAAATCCGTAGGCAATCGACAGCCGCGATTAGCTTGCGCTCGTTTTGCTTTTTGGGAAACGTTCTCTTGCTCGTGAAAGGGAGGTTGGTTTTCTACACCCGTTGTGATTTGCTCTGATGTGCTCTCAACAGCAGCAACCTCTGTTGGCTCGTCAACCAAATCGTTTGTTTCTAAATCTTCAGAACCAATTTCTTTTTTTGCTAAAACGATAGTTTTAGTTTTTTTATTATAACTGTTAATGTTATTGTTTATGTTATATATATAGGCATCATTAAGCATGTCGTAAGCATCATGCTTAGCATCCTTAAGCATACTCTTAGCATCATACTTAACAGATTTAGCATCATTAAGCATGGCTTTAGCATCATCACAAGCATCATTTGTATGTTTATCCCATCTTGCCTGCGCTGCTTTCTTTGCTCTCTCTGAGAACTTCTTTGACCGAGATGTCTTCGATACCTTATCTAAGCTTTCATTAGAGTTATTGAGTTCTTCTTCAACTTTTAAACTCCATAAACATCCATCGTCTAAACTTTCGATATGACCTATGCTTATTAAAACTTCTAACGCTTTAATAAACATTTTTACTGAACAGCCAGTGTAATTAGCCCAGACCTTCGTGTTATTTAAAAGCGGTTCTCCAGTATAAAGCATTTGCAAACGCAACTTTATATAAACATTGCATTCAATGGGAGATAAACAAGCAAGATCAAGAATCCACCTATCTGCAAACAGCCTCGTCCACGGTAATTTACTGGACATGTGTCCTCCCTTCTTTCATTAAATATAAAATTGCTAAAGCATCTGCTTCGTTGTCGTCTTTAGGCGTATGTCCTTTTGCACATACCGCCTTAATCATTTCTTCTTTTGAGGCATTGCCTTTTCCTGTTGTTGCCTTCTTAATTGTGCCAACAGGAATGCCTTCATATGGTATCTGATGATGTTCACACCACGCTGTTAAGGTTGCTAGAAAGCCTCCGTAAATATGAGAAGCGTCTGTATCCACATGCCGGCGCACCTCTTCAAAATACACTGCGTCAATTTCATCAACAGACCTCTTTAGTTCAGTAAGCCACCGTTTAAAGCGTAAATAACGCATACTACCGCCTTCAAAACGGCGTGGTTGAAAATCTTCTGTATCGCTTGTGATAAAACCATCCGCACCACGTATCGCCCAGCCTGTCTTGGTCCCTAGATCAAGACATAAAATGGTTTGTGCGTTAGTGATCATAATCCCCCCTTAAGGCTCTACGTATTTATATGTGCGCTATGACAGAGCGCGTAGTTATAAGTTTTAAAAAATTGGATTAACTCAATTCAGACACACACTGCACACATCATTTATTAATTCGATTTCTTCTTTTCTTTTTTCGATGAGTTTATCCCTTAAGAAATCAAGCCTATTTTTGACTAAGGCTATAAACAAGATCAGCTCATTTAAGCGATAAAAAGAAGACAACTCTTGAGAAAAATAATTATCAAACCAAGTTGTAAAAGCTTGCGTAAACACAGATAAAAACCATTGATTAAAATCATCGTACGGCAATAACGGAAAATATTTTCTATCATCACGCGCAAAGATACTATGCAGCATATAGACAAGACAACCTGTTGATGAGGGGTCTATGCTTATTTCAAAATATGCATCTTGAGTCGAAACGACACCATAATATATGTTTTTCTGTCCAATCTTATTAACAAGGTCAATCAACTGGACTTTGCTTATAGTGATCTGTGGGACATCTATCATCTCTAATCTTTCTTCTTTAAGAGTGTGTATGCTGCTGTTGCTGTTCATTATTATCTGTAGAGGCGGCACTCTGAGAAGATATTACTGTTTGTGATGTATTTGGTGTACTAACTTTCTCCACCAGATGAAGCGTATCTTTTCTTCGTTTTGTCATTGGACGAATAACTCTATGGGATTTACTCCCATAATTATGTAGGAACCAATCTAGCGTAACCCAAGATAGACCTTTGACTTTAGACAACTGAATAATTATATTCCAGTATTTTGGAGAAATACTATTGCGATCACGCATTTTACGCGCAGCCTCATAGCTACAACCAATTTCCTTTGCAAATTGGCGTATAGATCCCAAAGACTCAATCAAACTTTTGACATAAAAATCATTAACCATGACACATGCAGTACATTACGTACAATTTTAAATCAAGATAAAATCGTACACAATGAATTAAAAAAATAGTGGATAATGTACAAATGACTTATTTGCCAAAAGATAGACTTAAAATAGCGCGTAAGAATGCTGGATATGCGACACCAAGCGAAGCTGCGCGCGCTATACCAGCTCTTAATCAAAATACCCTAATTAGTCACGAAAATGGAAATCGTGGTATTTCGCGCCAAATAGCCGAACTCTATGGACAAGTATTTAATGTAGATCCGGGGTGGATTTTGTATGGCGAGTCTCCTCAAGAAAATCCTAACCTCAATATAAGTATTCCTCTCGTTTCATGGATTAGCGCTGGAGAACTAAGTGAGCAAGATGGGATAATGGATTTTTCAGATTATCCTATGACAGAGGCTGTTAATCTTCCTGCCGGTGAATGGATTGCTTTACGTGTAGATGGCGCATCTATGAATAAAATTAGCCCTCCAGATTCTATAATATTTGTAAATATGCGAGACAAAAAACTTGTACCTAATGCCTGCTATGTAATTGCAGATGAATCTGGACAAGCGACATATAAACGATATAGACCTAATGATGATCCTCCTTTTCAGCCTGCTTCATACGACAAAACAATAAAGGCTCCAAAACTTGAAGGCGCTATCTCTATAATAGGTCGTGTACGGCGCACTATTCTTGATATGTAAACATAATACGATTCTCTGTTCACGTTATCAATTAGATTGCCATCAACAGATTGAAGCAAGTTTGATTGATTTTTATCAGTAAACAGCAAACTTTTGATTCTCTAAATTATGCCGTGATTCGTCATTTTTTTATTTTTTAAAAAAATAGTACATTATGTACTTGACTGTATTTCGTGCATAGTGTACTAATATATCCATAAACCACGCACAAACAATCGCCAAGAGGCGTTAGGGAGGAAAAATTATGGATAAGCCAATTCTTATAAATTCTGATGAAATTTTATTAGTTGTCTATGGTGATGATCAAAACATTGGTCGATCGGGACCACTGGATAAAAGCCAAATTCTAAGCATTGTTGATGAGGCAGATGATGCAATCCAAATCTTTCGCATCAATCCTTCTGAAAAGAACTGTGAAGATATTTCTGAAGAGATCGCAGAGGCATATGTAAAAGAAAATATTGAACGTCTCGATGAAGATAGTGAGGTTCATTACTTTATACGTGAAAGTGATGTTTACAATAGATTTTTAGACGAGATCGCAGACGAAAAATATAATGATGAGATTTACGGTACTTACGAACAACAACACCGTTTGCGTCCTTGTGATGTGCTTTAAATTCTGAAGGGCGCATTTAAAAGCGCCCCCTTTAATCCATCAATAATTAATTAGAGTAAACTCATGAACACACATGACACTAATAAAGATAGTGAAGGATATCTCATACCTGAAAACGAGGTAGAAGACAAAATCGATTATGTCCAAATGGTCAATGCCCATGTAATGCATAGGCACTTACACTTGAAACAAGATTTTTCCACTTGGTTTAATGATTGTGTTGAAAAGCTTGATCTAAAAGAAGGCGTGGATTTGGTTTTTACAAAACAAGAATGGAACAGACAGAAGATTTGTCCAAAATCTGAAATAGAAACAGATAAAACCGATAATCATTACTTCAAAATTCACGCAGCAAGTAAAATCGCTAAAGCAGAGCGCCATAGAAACTATGGCAGAATATTATACCAAAACTTGTGTTTTCATTAATTAAGGGGGTGATGATGAAAAGCCTTATTATAACATCTGAAAAATATGAACTTTTTGAAAGGAGTTCATCATAAATACTCTCATAGAGATTAAAGAAAAAACCATTGATAAGGAAACTGTTCAGACAGTAAATGCACGTGATCTGCATGCATTCTTAGAGGCAAAACGTGACTTTTCCAATTGGATTAAGGACCGTATTACCAGATACAATTTTATAGAAGGACAAGACTTTGTAAAAAAACAAGATTTGCGGTCCCCAAAATTGGGGAGCGCAAAATCTAGAGCTGTTACAGCTATAGACTATCACCTCACATTAGACATGGCAAAAGAGCTCGCCATGGTAGAGCGTAATGAAAAAGGTAAACAAGCCCGTCAATATTTTATTGAATGTGAACGGCGTGCAAAGAAACCTTTAGACCTTGCAAATGCTTTAGAAGATCCTCTCTTTGTTAAGAAACTTCTTTTAGAAAGCGTCACACAATTAGAGACCTTAAAAAGTGAAGTGAGTATCCTTAAACCAAAAGCAGCTGCTCTTGAAAGTTTGCAACGTCACAACGGACTCTTCGGTCTTACAGAAGCCGCTAAAATACTCGAGATGCAACCAAAACAGTTCATTCTCTTCTTACAGCAAAA
>NZ_JBHINJ010000043.1:0-4828 GCF_042194855.1 Bartonella sp. CL70QHWL
AAGGTAGGGGGCTTGGACTTTATACTGAGCAATCTTTTGAGTGGTCAATATTCACCGCATAATTTATTGGGTGCTGAACAGATTTCGTTGGGGGGCGCTTCCAATGTTCGTGGCACGCGTGAGAGTTTGCTTTTTGGCAATAACGGTTTTTTTAGCCGGAATGATTTGTTGCTACGCACCATTCCGTGGAGCAATCACACGACCTTCAAAAAGGTTTTTGGAGAACTTCGCCCTTATGTTGGTTTGGATTATGGGCGTGTTTTTGCACAACCCTTGTATGGGATTAAGAGTGACCAGCTTGCCGGTTGGACAGCGGGTGTCAAGCTTGCGGGAGGCATGGTCTCTCTTGATGCTAGTTATTCCAGTATTTTTTGGAGCACAGTTAAGCACAAAAAATCAGGAACATTTTTTATGACATTAACAATGGAACTTTAAGCGTTTTTTATTGGGGAGTTAAAGTATGAGATATGAGAAGAGAGCAGAAAGAGTAGCTTTATTAGGTGTTTTGGTCTCCAGTACGATGCTCAAAAAGGTTTTATTTGGGGGACTTGGTTTTTCTTGTTTGTTAGCCCCTTCAGCGTTACAGGCACAAATTACTGTGGATCCTAACGCGAATGCCGCCCATCGCCCAGATATAGTAGCAGCGCCTAATGGGGTTCCCTCGATTGATATTGTTACCCCCAATGGCAAGGGCTTATCACACAATAAATATAACGATTTTAATATTGGAAATCCAGGTGTGATTTGGAACAATCATGCGCAAGAAGTGGGGCAATCGCAGTTGGGGGGCATTATGCCGGGCAATCCGCATTTGCGCCTCACGGGTTCGGCGAAAGTGATTTTAAATGAAGTGACCAGCAGCAAGCGCAGTGCGCTTCATGGTCCAGGAGAGGTTTTTGGGAGCCCCGCCGATGTGATTATAGCCAATCCCAATGGGATAAGCTGTGATGGTTGTGGCTTTATCAATACACCCCATGCGACTTTAACTACAGGTGTTCCCGAAATTGATGCGAGCGGTTTTTTGAAAGGCTTTGAGGTGCGAGGTGGGGATATCACCTTTGGCGCCAAGGGAGCCAATTTTTTCTCTGGCCAAGGGGCTGTTGATATTGTCGATATTGTCTCACGCACGGTGCATTTTGAAGGAGCTGTTGCGGGCAGAGAAATTGGTGTGACAGCAGGGACGGGTCACTTTGATTATGCTTCTCGTGAGATGAAAGAGCTAACTGATATTACTGGTAAACCGGAATATGCGATAGATGGTTCTGCTTTGGGGGCTCTACAAGCGGATCAGATTAAACTTGTGGCAACAGAAAAAGGTGTTGGGGTTCGTATGCGCCATGATATGGCAGCCAATGCGGGGCAGTTGCATCTTTCTGCTGACGGGAAAATCTCGTTGAAGAATGTTTTTGGTCATGGGGGCGTTGTCCTCAAATCGAAAAGCCAGAGCGTATTGGCAAAGCACATCACCTCGAAAAAGCATATTGATATTGCCGCCCATAAGGATGTGACGTTAGAAACGGTTGGTGCTGATGGTCATTTGAAGATAGAGGCGCAGGATGGGCTTTTATCGATTGCCGGTAAGGCAACCTCTGGGGGCAATATGGAGCTTTCTTCGCGCCAGACACTTCAAGTTTCAGGGCTAGGGTCAGGTGCTGATATGGCTCTTGAAGCGGGCGGAGACTTGAAGCTTGAGGGGATTGTTTTAGCGCAAGGGAACCTCAAGGCGCATGCCGGTGGTGATATACAGGCGCAGCTTTTAGCCGGTGGGGTTGATATGGCGGCAACGGGTGCTGCTGGTGTTGTTGTTCTTGGCACCCAAGGGGATGTTGATCTCCAGAGCAGTCAAGGTGCGATTGTCGCTGAAAGTGTTTATGGGGCAGGAGATATCACCCTGGTTTCTCATAATGGGCTATCTGTTTCTCAAACAATTCTGTCGCATCAAAATGTTGCCATTCAAGCACAACCAGAAACAAATGCCCCCGTTCATTTTAGACAACTTTTAGCCTATGGTAAGGCAAATATTGAGGGTGGGGCGGTTGACTTTTCTTCGCTGATGACGGGTGAAAAAGCTGTTTTAAAGGTTGGCAGCCTTGATGCTGGCACACTGATGACAGGTGTCGTTTCTACGGGCGGTTCAGGGGATCTTGTTTTAGATAAAAACGGTTTTCTTTTGATTACAGCAAAAGAAGGGGTGAAGGTTGGTCAGATTGCCAGTGGTGGCAATATTGAAATTTTTGCAGGCAACGACATCTATTATGATCAGGTCATGGGCTATGGCAGCGCAACATTGACATCGGTATCTGGAGAGATCAGTGTTGAGAATGTGTTGTCTGCTGAGGGGGATGTGAGATTGACAGCAAACACTCTCGATTTAAGCAATAATCGTTCTCATATTTACACGCCGCAAACGCTGTATTTAATTGCAGATCATATTGATGTCTCAGAGAGCGAATTGGCTTATGGCGGTTTAGACTTTCAAAGCACCAATGCCCTTGAGATTCACCATGCGCGGCTACAAGCCGTGACAGATCAGGGAGGGACTGGAGATATTCTTTTTGTTGCCCCAAGCGTTATGGTTGATGAGACAACGTCGGTTTTAGCAGCACGAGATTTCGTGATCAAAACGGGGGAGCTTGGAAATAGCGGTCAATTGGCATCGGGGCAGGATTTAGTCTTTAGCGTGACGGGCAATGTGACCAACAACAAAACGGGCTTAATTTATGTGAAGGGCAATGGTGCTTTACAAGTTGATGGTGCTTTGCTCAATGATTTTGGCACCATAATGACAGAAGGTGATTTATCTTTCACCAATGCAGATGGCAGCGGAAAAAGCCTTTCGCTTGTGAACAAAGCAGGCTTTATTCAAGCTGGTGGAAACTTAAATATCCAAACCAACACCCTAAAAAACGAAGCCGATAGCACGCCTGTCATCACGGAAAAAACGGAATATAGCGATATTTCTTTCCAAAGACCAAAGGGTTCTGATAGGCTCAGTGATGGGATGTTATATCAAGATGGTCCCAACCTTTGGGGAAAGGGACACGAACATCAAAGTCATACCGGACCTTTTGACGGGCACGTAAGAATTTTCTTGGATGTTCCTCTTTGGTCGAGCAAAGAAGAAACCTATGGCACCGCAATTTCAAGCGATGGAACAGTCTATAAGGCATTTACTTGGGAATTTAAGCCTGTCTATGATCAAAAGTCCGTAAAACGCTATCGATGGAATGGTGATAGATGGGGGTTCTTATCCCCAAACGAAGACTGGTCACACATGACAGAAAAGACTGTCACGCAAGGTTTTTCTCATAAACCAGTTTCGGGGGTAATACAATCTAGTGGCAATCTCATCATTAACGCTGATACCATTGACAACCATTATAGCTCTATAGAAGCAGGGGGTAATGCCGATATCCACGCCAATGTGCTGACCAATTTAGGTGCAACGGCTTATAAAAAAACTTATCTGGGTTGTAATGCCAATACGCAGGATGGTTATTGTTATGGCTATAAAGCTGATGGAAGCCGCGATGTTTCTTTAGATATAGCCGATGGCAAGGATCGCCATACTGGTTCAGAAGCTCTTGATGCAGCTCCTGGTCTTGTCCAAGCGGGTGGCACGTTGAATTTGGTGGTCGATCAACTCAATAACACGGCAGCGGAAGGTTCGATTACAGGGGATGCGCATTTTAAAGCACAAGCAGCTGAACGTAAACCACTGGAGTCCTTAAGTGGTTTAACCGGGGTTGATGCTCTCTTTACACCAAAAGTGGATCTCAATAATGCGGGGGAACTTGCTGAGGGGCTTCCTTTACCAAAGCCCCAATCGGGTGGGGTTGGGGGCACGCTACCCAATCAAAATTTCATTTATGAAACGCGGGCAGAATTTCTTGATGTCGGCAAGTTTTATGGTTCAGCCTATTATTTGAACAGAATTGGCTACAATCCTGATCGGGAGATTTTTTTCTTAGGCGATGCTTATTTCGAAAAGCAGCTGATTGAAAAACAAATGCGTGATCTGGTTGGTCAAGGTTTGGGTAAAGGCTCCTTTATTCCTGGAAGTGATGCCATTGAACAAGTCAAAACCTTGCTGGATGTCGGGGCAGAATATGCAAAAGCACACAATCTCCCCTTTGGTGAGGCTTTGAGTGAAGAACAATTGGCGTCCCTAGAAGCCCCGATGGTGATTTATGTGCGCCAACAGGTCAAGGGCATGGATGTTTACGCACCGGTGCTTTACATCCCTGAAAAAGACAGAGCCTCCTTTGTTTCTGCTGGGGCTTTGATCATGGGCGATGATGTCAATATCACCAGCCAAAATACAAGCAATTCCACAATAACCAATTCAGGGTGTATTGCGGCAAACCACCAATTGCATGTGCATGGCGGGGATATCCTCAGTCAAGGAGGGCATTTTGCGGCGGGTGGGGATGCTGTTCTCCTTGCGGAGAAGAATATTCGTTTGGATGCAGGGCGCACAACGGTTGACGGCGTGGAGACCGTATTAAACACCGAGGCGCTTTCTGCTGGTGGTAATGCAACGGTGATTGCTAAACAAAATATCACAGCCTCCGGGGTGGGGATCACTACCGGAGGTGATCTTGCCATGGCTACAGAACAAGGTAACTTGACGATCGGTTCAGCAGAAACCCATTACCATGATGAACAGGGTGATGCCACCATGCATCATAAATCAGAAGTCAACTCTGGTGGCTCAACGACACTTCTCTCTGGACAAGATTTGAATATTCTAGGCTCTGATGTTCAAGCAACGGATAAACTTCTCTTGCAAGCTGAGAGCAATGTTTCGATTGATGCCACACGCAAC
>NZ_JBHINJ010000044.1:0-4814 GCF_042194855.1 Bartonella sp. CL70QHWL
AAACAGAACAACTCGCTGAACCGCTTTGGACAGAACGAAAATTTACCAGCAGTGATAAAGGCGCCAAACAAGCGCGCCTCAAACTCACGCTTACCGGTGGACCAGCAGCGCGGTCCATGGTGCGTGATTTTGGCGCCGGCATATTATGAGGGGAAAATGAGAGATGACAAAAACCAAAAAACTCGACATGGAATTGCCGAAAGAAGGACGCTTTATCAGTTCTGAATTCCCAATCTTGCGGGAAAACTTGACCAAAATTGATCAAGCTCTTTTGGCTGTTGAGGAAAAGATAAACGAAAAAGCACCTTTACAACACACGCATACCATAAGCGAAATCACAAATTTAGAAAGCGCTCTCAATGGCAAAATGGCAGCGGATAAAACCTTCACTTTTGCCGATTTAAGCGATATCGAAGGCGCAAAAGATGCCGCAAATAATTATGTTCTCTATAAATCAAGCAACAATAACTTCACCTTTGGGAGTGCTATCTCTCTGTTAGGCGCGCATCAACATAAAACAGAAGATATCGTGGGTCTTGACGATTTTAGAGCCAAGATCAACGAAGATCTCACAGCCTATGGGCGTCTCAAACAAGCCAATGAATGGAAAAATTACAATAAATTTACCAGCAAAGTCACTATGAGTGGTGACTTAGAACTGTTGGGTAATTCGTCGTTTAATCTCATCTATAATGGCAAAGTGGTTACCAATTTAAACACAAACGGAAGCTTGCTTAAAGGACCTTTAAAAGTCGATGGTGATCTTGTTTATACAAAAGCAGAAATAGATATTCTCAAGCAGGAAATTAAAAACATCAAAAAAGATTTGATTAATAAACTCATTATTGCCGATGCTGAATTGCTGTATACGCAAGATGGGAAAATTGAATGGCCAGATTGGGTAACAGACCAAACTAGGTTAGAAATCCAAGCATGGGGTGGCGGTGGTAGTGGTGGCGGAGCGGATACGCCAAGATTAGGAGGAGGTGGCGGCGGTGGCGGTTGTTCAGTCTGGTATGGCTATAAAGCCAGTTTAAATGGTCATGAAGATATCACAATTGGTAAGGGTGGAACTTCTGTTGCATCACTTCGTGCAACAGGTAATTCTGGAGGAACAACGACCGTTGGCAAAAATTTTATTACGGCGACAGGAGGACATGGTGGTGGGGGTGCTTATTATAATACATCAAGGGGAAATACTTATTACTATTCAGGCATTGGTGGTGCTGGGGGCATTGGGGGAAATTTTGGTTTAGCAACAGACGCACATCTAGGAATTGCCAAAGGCGGAAATGGTTATGCTGGAACGAGTGGAATTACGAGTGAAACAAGCGGCAATGGCGGTGATGCTGGAGGTGATACATCAAGGGGTGGCTCTGGAGGAGTCGGCAAAGGTCACTATAGTTCAGGAAAAGCAGGGCGTGGTTTTGGCGGCGGCGGGGCTGGTGCTCACTCTGATTCTTATCCAAGTGGTGCTGGAGCTGATGGCGCTGTCCTTATAAGGTTATGGAAAGAATAAATGGATGCACAAGTAACCAAGATATGACAGAAGTCAAATGGATAGCTGTTGTATAAGCTGGCTTGTATGATTTTAAGCCCTTTTAAAGCCCTTTAAAGAGCTTTTTGACTGACAGTGTCAGTCTTATGAGAGAGTGAGATGATTGTTATGGTCTCTTCATTAATTTGGAGAGCAAAATGACAATAGAATTTAAACTTCGTATTCACTTTATTAAGAATGGCAAGGGATCTAAGTTTTTAGCAATATTTGATCAGACAGCCGTTGGTATGTTTGTAAAATCCTTGATGTTAACGTGCAAATTTATCCCCTCCATGCACCTATTCTTCTCTTTACGCATGAGGTGGAGAAACAGGATAGTGTTCTGTTTCATAAGCTTCAATTAACAAAACAAGAGTTTTCATTCTATCAAATTCTGGAGTATTAACTTCTGGCTGCTTATCAAACATTGCAGACACAATCTCTAAAGCTTCTTGATAATCTCTCTCTGTACGAATTGGTTTGATATTCATTTCTTAAATTCTTGTAGTTCCACAGTGTTGGCATCAATCATATTAAATTGTAACATTTTTGTTGACAATTGTCACTTAATACATTACATCTTACTTAAAATAAAGTTGTTGAGTTTGCTATGATCAAAACATTTAAAAATAAAGACCTCCAATCTCTCTGGGAAACAGGAAAAAGTAAGATTGATAGCAGGCTTCAACAGCGTATTATTCGCCGTCTTGATGCCCTTGACGCTGCTTCTCAAGTTAGTGATATCAATGTACCAGGTTATAATTTTCATATGCTTAAAGGCTTTACTCCAACTCGCTACACAATTCATATCAATGGTCCTTGGTGTATCACTTTTGAATTTAAAGACAGACACGTTTACCATGTTGATCTAGAGCAATACCACTGAAGGTTTTAAGATTTGTAAAGGAAACTATCCATGACCACACGTAATCCTAATCGTTGTCCTTCTCATCCAGGAGAAATTTTAGCTGAATCCTTAGAACATTTAAATGCAAGCAAAACCGAAATTGCTAGGATTCTTCAAATATCACGCCAGCACTTGCACGGTATCCTTAAAGGAGAACGTCCAGTCACAGCCGTAACAGCAGCTCGCATTGGTAAATTGTTAGGAAATGGACCAGCCCTTTGGCTACAGCTTCAAGCCAATTATGATACATGGCATGCCTTGAGGGACATTGATGTCTCTTCTATTCCAACATTAACAGCTAATAAAGTGGATATACAAATGGAACAGAGCCATTAACTACCTCCCCGCCTCAAAGACGAGGAGATAAAATCATGTTTTTAAACTTAAGCTACTTTTACAACAGGGCTTACTAAAACTCGCTTGGCTTCTTCAACAAGCGTTTTATAATGTTTGCTCTCTTCTGCTAATGTAAAGGCTTTAACAAGATGCATGTGAAGCGGTCCATAAATATAAACAGCTTTTTCAGTAGGTCCCATTTCATTCCAGTTGCTTGGAAAATCAAAGCGTGTATCACGATCATTATCAATTAATTGGTTTTTTAAATCATAGAAAGCTTTGACGAGGGCTTTTTTGAATGCACGCACCGTATCATTGTTACGCATATAGGTCATGAGTAGAGTGGCTTGTGGTTCGTTGAGAATAGCAACTTCTCTCTTTTGACCACCTTTACCGTCTCTTTTACTCACTTGGATTTCAAATCCAAGTGAACCAAACTCTTCAAAATCCTTACGATTATTGCGTACTAACTGTATAACTGTTTTATGCGTATTACCCACACCCTCTGCAATTTTTAAAGAAGTTGTAACAGCAATACCAGCATTGTTGATTGTCACTAAATTGTTCATGATGAACTCCTAATGGTTTTAATGTCTCTATTGACACCCCCAAGGGTGCCGGGCGTTAGAAACACGGCCATTAGTCCGTCGCTATGTCTTCCCCTCGTGAGAAGGTATTGTATAGCATAGCTACACCCGACAAAATCGTTATATGCCAATAATAGCATAAAAGACAATCAGTATTTTAAATGCATGGGAGAGATCTTACGTGACCTATCCGCTAATGGTTTAGTGTTTCTAGCACTTATGATTCGATTAACATGAGGGTTTATTAGTGTCAATATGCTTTTAAAAAATTATTTTACATATTGTTGTTTTCAAAGGATCGCATTTGAAATGCTACCCTTTACTATTCACTCGCATTTGAAATGCGAGTGAACCAAAATCCTTATGATTTGCTGTTTTAAAGGGTGCGATTTCAAATCCAACCCTCATTTTTCCCATTCATTTTAATTCACCCCTCATTTAAAGGAGCATAAAGTATGGCAATAGGTTTTCTACACGGTGTTGAAGTCGTTGAGGTTGACGACGGCACCCGCCCCCTTCGCGCGGTACAATCGGCAGTTATCGGGATTGTTGGCACGGCGCCCGATGCAGATGAACAAGCATTTCCTCTTAATACACCCGTTTTGGTAACAGGCTCTCTTTCACAAGCCGCTAAACTGGATAAAACAGGCAAGCGTCAAGGCACCCTACCTAATGCCCTTGATCTCATTTTCAAGCAAGTGGGTGCCATTGTTGTTGTCGTGCGCGTGAACGAGGGTGACAATGAAAATGCAACACTCACCAATGTTCTTGGCGGTGTAAACGCAAATGGCGCTTATGAAGGTGTTCATGCTTTGATTGGAGCGCAATCCATTGTAGGACAAACACCACGCATTCTCATCGCTCCAGGCTTTACACATCAACGCCCTTCCAGTGTGAATATTGAAGAGAATGGAACTAGTGCAACTGCCAACCCCGTCGCAGCAGAACTGATTGGCATTGCAGAGCGTCTGCGTGCCATTGTGGTGCTTGATGCACCCAACACAACAGATGAAGCCGCTCTTAGCACAGCAAAGGATTTTGATTCAAAACGCGCTATTATCGTTGACCCTTTTGTAAAGGTGAATCGTGATGGAAAAATTGTAGAACAGCCAGCAAGTGCAGCAGTTGCTGGTGTCATTGCTAAAACTGATTTTACACACGGTTTTTGGCATTCTCCTTCCAACAAAGTGATCAATGGCATTGTTGGTATTACGCGCCCCATTGATTTTTCCATTGGTGATAGATCCAGCCGTGCCAACCTTCTCAATGAACAAAACATCACAACTATCATTCGAGAAAACGGCTATCGCCTTTGGGGTAATCGCACCCTTTCAAGTGATACAAAATTTGCTTTCTTATCGGTGGTACGCACCGCAGATATGATCAATGATGCCATTTTGCGCGGGCATCTATGGGCTGTCGACCGCAATATCAAAAAAACCTACAT
>NZ_JBHINJ010000045.1:0-4413 GCF_042194855.1 Bartonella sp. CL70QHWL
GTAATGGCACTGGCAGCGCCCGAGGCTGCTCCGCCCGTAACCGCCGTGACAGCCAAGGCCACGATAGCCGCACCGGCTTCTGTCAGCCCTTGGGCTTTATAATCCCAGTCTTTAAATTCAGCCTTAACTGCTTGCCAATCCACTTGCTTGGATAATTCTGGATCATCACGCAGTTGCTTGATCCATGCCATGCCTGGAGAGCGAGACAATTGCTCAAGAGATTTGTCTAAATCACCAGTTGCCTCATACTCAACAACAAAGCCATCACCCGCATCAAGCTTTATGCCACCCTTAGCATCTATGGTGACATGTTCGATGGTCTCCTTAAGGTAACCTTTATCGCTCTCACTCCACCACACAAGGTTTTCATTACGCTGATAAACATCCTTAAAATCTTGATCCTTGTTGGTCAGAAACTTGATTTTTCCCTTATCTGATGCCAAATGCGTCTGACCACCACTTGATAGCCCTGCCGCACCAAGTGTGAGATCCCCATTTTGCGCATGCATGGAGAGGTTGCCCTCTGTTTCTATCGTGGTTTTGTTTGTAGTAACTTCTGTTGATTGTTGACGAAACTTATTCTTTTGCTTCGATTTGTCGCCTTCTTTGCCCCTCAGATCCAAATCAAAACTGTTAAAATCTTGCTCTGAAATCGCGTTGAGAGCGCCACCACTGGTGAAATCCCCATTGCCCTTGGCTTTAAACTTTCCCTCAAGGTTCAGTTCACCACCTGTGACAATGGTCAAATCTCCATCACTGTTGACTTCTGTCAAACGGTGCTCACTGCTTTGGGCGTTATAATGCCCTTTTTCCAATGTCTCCTTATGGTCACTCTCTAGCACTAATGAACCAAACGTAGCAGAACCACCGACAATCACCGTCATCGGACCGCCGCTGGTGAATTCCCCCCCCTCTGAGCCAAGATCACCAAGGGATTGAATGTTTAATTCATGATCAGAGAGAATTTGTCCCTTCTGCCCAGCTCGATCAACAAAACCATATTCATTCGTGTCACGGATTTTAGCGGTACTATTGACAATCGTACCACCCGTCATGGTAACCGTATCACCATGAATAACACCGGAAGAATTGGCTAAAAGACCGTTACTGGTGAGTTCTACAGCACCTCTGGCATCTAAAAAACCACCATCATTAAACAATGTTTGCGTGGTCGAAACATGCAATGCATCATCACTTACCACAGCACCACTATTGGTAAGACGGTCCGCATTCAAGGTGACCCCATTCCCTTTCAAACGTGCACTGGCAAGGTTTCCTTGCAATCCTTGTGCGTTTTTTATCCCTTGTTCTGAAGAGGAGGTTGGCGCCAAATAAACGTGGGGCACTAAGACCTCTTGTCCGTCGACAAGGTGAGTTTCAAGCCAGATCATATCCTTTTTGATCTCAGCAATCTGCTGAGGCGTTAAGGGCTTGCCTAGCACTAACCCCAAGGGACCTTGCTGCTCCACAGCATTGTCATAGAGCGTTTGCATTTGAGCATTGGGATCTTCATCATCAAGAAGAGTGCGATTGCCTGTCAGCTCAAAGATTTGCTCACCCACCAGACGATATTCAAAATAAGCATCGCCCAATCTTTTGAACACGTTTTCAGGCTTATAATTGCCAATCTTTTTTAAGTAATAGTCCGATCCTAAAAATTTACTTGGGTTGATAAAGTCCTGTCGCGTCTCAACTAAAAACGGCACATCCGGTGATTGGCTGCCAGCTAACTCTGTCTTGACAGAGTTAAGCCCATCTTGCGTTGGCACTTGTATGGATTCTGGTGCGGGTGTTTTTGTGCTTGGTGCAAAAAGCCCTTTGTGCCCTTTCAAACCATTGATAATCCCATCTAATCGATCATCACTAATCAGTGGTTTGGAACCGTCAAAATCGGTGTTTTTAACACCAGCCAAACCTTTATCGCCAGAGCTTAAGCCAACTTGCTCAACCCCCTCACGCACCGCATGATTGTCAATATAGCCTGTCAACTTGGCATCAAGCGTGCCACCAGCTTCAATCGTGCCGTAAACAGCATCATAAGTGCGGACGGTTGTTTGGGTATCAGTATAATGTCCCTCATCTGTAATGCCTCCCGCATGACACCCTGCATTCCACGGTCTGCATTTCTTCTCCCTGCGATGTGTTTCAGTTACAATCTCGGTTGTTTCGATTAAATCACGCCCCTCATTGAGCAGCGTATCGCCATGCATCTCAATATTGCCATTAGCAGCAATCAAACTATAACTATTGCGGATATCACCGGCATGAACCGTGAGATGACGTCCTACTAAAATCTGTGCAGCATTATTGGTAAAATGAGGCTGTTGACGGCTAATTGTAGTGTCAACATCTTCCTTTATCTGATGGTGTTTAACATTTGGGATAGGGGTCCATTCTCCTTGCACGTAACTGTGAGAAATCACTTTATCGCTAACTTCAACCCCACCTTCACGCATGTTGGTGAGAGCTGAGACATCGAAGGTCATATCGCCGGATACGGCTTCTAAAAGCCCCGAACTATTGATGACATGACCAGCCCGCTCTCCACTTAAACCACGGATGATGAGATTGTCTTCAGCAATGACATCGGCAAACTTATTAATAAAATCCCCATCTAAGGAGAAAATAGCAGATTTCTTGGCATAAATCAGCCCGCTATTACTCAGATCAGCGCTCACATTGAGCGCAACCCCATCACCACTTGAACCAATACTGCCGGCATTGTCCAAAACATCTGCGGTTAAGACAAAAGCACCACCACTTTTGAGAACTCCGTCTTCACCATTTAAAACCAGAGCAACTTGCCCCAATGACGGATCATGGCTTTCTGCTATAAGCGTAAAACTGTCACTGGCTAAAAGCTGACCGGAATTGGCTAAAGACCCGAGAGTTGCATCAACAACACCGCCCACCATGATACCGGAATTGCTTAAAACATCATGGCTGTTGAGAGTAAGTACTCCGCCTTGCGCTTCCACAAGCCCTGCTTGGGTGAGTGTGCCTGCCTTCAGCGTTACATCATAGGCGCCAACCTCACTTGTCTCGCCCATTGTCAATATGCCATCACTGGAAAGCTCTATCCGCTTTTTAGAGACAATGCGCCCCGTTTGGCTGAGATTTGTTTGCGCATGCAAAGCAATGGTATCATTGCTTTCTATTGTGCCACTATTGCTTAAATCACCGTGGCTGGTCAGTTGAAGGTCACCACGCTCAATCTCTATGTGCCCTGCTTGGATCACACTATCAGCAACAATATTAACTGCCCCTTGCGTAGAAATGAGACCATCAACATTCTCAAAACTGCCCACATTAATGCGCAAACCATCCCGCGCTAAAAACATGTGCACCTTCATCATGTGTAGCGTTTTGTTGGTCTGAATTTGTCGTTTCAGCGCTTTTATTGACAAAAGACGTTGCAACAATCTTCATCTCACCGGCTAAAGCACTGAGAAGACCAACCTCATTGTTTATATGACCAGCACGTGTCTCTTTCAGCCCACCAATGCTGAGAGCCTCTTCAGCAATAATTCTGCCCTGTGTGTTGGTTAAATCACCATCACTGAATAGATCCATAGATTTTTTGGCGTAAATCAGCCCGCTATTGCTGACATTTCCTGCCACATTGAGGGCAACATTCTCACCACTAGAGCCAAGCACACCGGCATTGTCTAATTGCCCTGCGATCACAACAAAAACACCACCACTTTGAAGGACCCCTTCGGATGTATTCTTCAGAAAGGCTTGTTGCGGATCGGCGCCTTCTTGTGTGCTTACCATCAAATGCAAATCATCGGTTGCAATAAACGTCCCTTGATTGGTAAATGCACCAATATGAGCATCGACACTCTCACCGCGCATTGTGCCGCTATTTGCGACCCCATCACGCACTTGAAGGGTTAATGCTCCTTCTTGAGCTTCCACAGTCCCTGCTTGGGTTAAAGCATCAGCACTTAAAACCACATCATAACTTAAAATCGTGCTCTCTTGACCGGTTGTGAGCATGCCACCCGCTGTCAAGGCAACCTGCTGCATACTGACAATATCACCCGTATGATTGAGGGCACCATGGGCATCCAGCGTTATCTCCCCATTAGACCAGACAGTGCCTTCTTGGATCAGGGCACCGTGATGCGCATAAAGGTCAATTTTTTGCTCTGCCACTAAGCGCGCGCGTGATGTAAGCTCTGCTGCTTCCACCAAAAGAGAGCCGCCGGCGCTATAATGTCCAGCGCCTACAGTGAGCGCATCATCGGCGCTCAAGACAATATTCCCCTTAGCACCAATATGGTTGTTTAAAGCGGTGATTTGATTGGTTTTAATGATCAAATCGCCAAGGGAAGAAACCCCTGTTTGATCATTGTCTTGCATGCGGCTTAGATCAATTGTTGCTGCTTGGATCTCTAAAAGATCACC
>NZ_JBHINJ010000046.1:0-4253 GCF_042194855.1 Bartonella sp. CL70QHWL
CAAAACAATGCCATTTCGCAAGCAATGGAAAAAATCTTAACAGAACTCGATAAAACCAATATTGAGGAAGAATCCAAGGAATTACAAGAGTTTTATGACAGCGTAAAGTTCCGTGCCTCTGGCATTACAGAACCACAGGCAAGACAAAATCTTATTATCAAGCTTTACGAAGATTTTTTTACCAAGGCATTTAAGAAAACCACGGATAGGCTTGGCATTGTTTATACCCCCGTTGAAGTTGTGGATTTTATCATTCATTCTGTTGATGATGTGTTGCGTAATGAATTTGGAAAAAGCTTAGGGTCACGGGGTGTTTCTATTCTTGACCCTTTTACGGGTACTGGGACCTTTATCACAAGGCTTTTACAATCCAATCTCATAAAACCAGAGGATATGGAATATAAATTCCGTCATGATATTCATGCCAATGAAATTGTTTTGCTTGCCTATTACATAGCAGCCATTAACATTGAATCGACTTATCATAGTTTGAAGAAAGGAGAGTATATTCCTTTCAAACATATTGGTTTAACCGATACATTCCGGATGCTTGAAAAACAAGATCTGATGAGAGGTTTACTAGAGAAAAACAGTGAATATTTAGAACTTCAGAAAAACCTCAATATTGAAGTTATCTTCGGCAATCCTCCTTATTCAACAAAGCAAAAAAACGAAAATGATAATGCAAAAAACACACCCTATCCGATTTTAGATAAACGTATTAGTGAAACTTATGCTGCTCATTCAAAAGCAACCAATATGCAAGCAATTTATGATAGCTATATTCGTGCTATTCGCTGGGCAAGTGACCGTATTGATAATGCTGGGATAATCGGATTTGTCACAAATGCCGGTTTTATTAATGGAAGTTCTACGGACAGTCTACGAAAGTGCCTCGTTGAGGAATTTAGCAGCCTTTATATTTTCCATTTACGGGGTAACCAACGAACTTCTGGAGAACTTTCTCGAAAAGAAGGTGGTAAAATTTTTGGTTCTGGATCTCGAGCCCCTATAGCGATTTCCATTCTCGTAAAAAATCCAAATGCACAACAGCGTGGTAAGATATATTTTCGTGATATTGGAGACTATCTCACGAGGCAAGAAAAGCTTACAATGATTGAATCCCTTGGAAGCATTAATGGTATTACACGGAGTAAACAAGGTTGGCAAATCATTATACCAGATAAGCACGGTGATTGGATAAATCAACGTGATGACAATTTTAAAGCATTTTTAGCCATAGGTGTTAAGAAAGGTAATAATAAGAAAAAGCTCTTTGAAACTTTTTCGTGTGGTATACAAACTAATCGTGATGCTTGGGCATATAACTCAAATCGTGAAGTTTTAGCAAAAAACATGAGTTATATGATTGCTTTCTATAATAGCGAAGTGGAACGTTTTAATAATGTCTATCCGCATGCTGACCGTAAGTTACGTGCAAATGCTGTAAACGATTTTGTTAGTGTTGATGCTACAAAAATTTGTTGGAGTAGTAGTCTGAAAGAAGAGTTTGTAAGAGGAAAGGTTTTTGAATTTGAAGATAAATGTCTTATTCAAAGCCTATATCGTCCTTTTACGAAGCAATGGCTTTACTATAGTCGTATTTTTAACCATAGAGTCTATCAAATGCCGCGTATATTTCCGATAGGGGGAATGATTGGAAATAAAGTAATTCAAGTTACAGGTATAGGAGCAATGGGAGGCTTTTCTGTGCTTATGACTACGGCTCTGCCCGATGTTCAGGTGATAGAAAATGGACAATGCTTTCCACGCTATATTTACGAAGACACTACGGTCTCAAAAGATAGAAACAAGAAACAAACTCATTTATTTACGGATTCTACAGAAGACAGCAAAACAGCTGATTTACAGAGGAGTGATGCCATTACGGATGAGGGACTAGCGCATTTTAAAGCTGCTTATCCTAATGAGACTATAATAAAAGAAGATATCTTTTATTACGTATACGGTCTACTTCACTCAGAAGATTATCGTGCCCGTTATGCTGATAACCTCTCTAAAGAGTTGCCTCGCATCCCTTGTGTAAAAAGCGCTGAAGATTTTTGGAAGTTTGTTAATGCTGGACGTGAACTAGGGCATTTGCACGTGAATTATGAGACTGTAGAGCCTTATCCAGTGACCTTTAAAAAGGGTAATCCAAAACAAACAGAGATCTCTAATCCCGAAAAATTTTATTACGTTACAGAAATGAAATTCGCAAAAATTAAGAATAGTAAGGAAAAGGATAAATCTACAGTTATTTACAACAGCAATATCACAATAACAGACATCCCTCTTGAAGCTTATGAGTATATCGTTAATGGTAAACCCGCTCTTGAATGGGTTATGGAGCGTCAATGTGTAAAGACTGATAAAAAGAGTGGTATTGTGAATGATGCCAATCGCTATGCTGTTGAAACCGTTGGCAACCCTGCCTACCCTCTAGAGTTATTTCAAAGGGTTATTACCGTAAGTTTAGAAACAATGAAGATTGTTAAGAACTTACCAAAATTAGAAATAAGAGAAACTGAATAAGCTTATTAAAGCATGCTCACATAATGAGTGTGATAACCTTACAAGGGGTATAAGGTCTTATAACCATAATCTATACCTCTCTTGTTAGATTGCTTACATACAATCTTTAAAAGGAATGTTTATATGCATTATTCTAAAAAAGAGCATTTGCACTTTTTAACACTGTACTTTGGATTGCTTTAAGGCTTATAAGAAATCCCATCTTAAAGTGAATTAGATTTTTTACATTGCCTTTAAAAGATTATACCGTAATCTAAAATGATAACTTTATTGTTATCAGAAGCTTTGTTTAAAGAGAGTTATGTATATTCATTTTCTTATATTACTTATAGGTTTTGAATGTTTCTCAAACCCTCAAAATACCTTCAAAACCCCTTTTTATATATATTACAGATTGTATTTACGTGTTTTGTGTAATATAGGTTGTTTATTTAAAACATTAACATATTGAAATATAATAACTTTTATTTTTTGATTGAAAAAAATATATAAAGGGGGGTAAAAGGACCCCTCAAAATACTCAAAATCTTCAAAACTCATAACCATAATGGTCTTGATAGCATTTCATATGAGTTACAAACTATCTTTTGAAAGGCTTTAAAGATTACATACTCTCATAAGACATGTTTTAATCATTCACTAAATGATCACTTTTGTCGATTCAATGTACTGACATAAACTGACAAATATATATTTACAGTTGTATTTATTTGTTATGGCTGTTTTAATAAGTTGTATTTTGAAAAATTGATAAAACTTAACTTATTGAAATATAATGATTTTAATTTTCTCTCATTTAAAAAAAATGATATAGGTTCTAAAAAGAACTGACAAAAATGACAAAAGTTTATTAAAAGGGATTTTGCTCATCTCTATAATGATCAGTTTCTATTGAGATGTTTTCATAAGTGTTTTCATAATGGTCTATAAATCACAATTATCCTATTTATCATTTCTCTTATGAAACTGAAAAATGATGCCATGGCTATAAAGAACATAACAACTATAGAGAAAGCAAAAATGCAAATGAAAGCATTTGTTATAAAGACAGTCCCTATAAGGCTGTTAAGTCTAAAATGTGTTATTAAAAGAAATTAACAGAAATCTTAGAAGCCATTTAGTGACAAAATTGATAGGTTATAAAGTTTAAAATACGCATTATGAGAGCGTTTCTAAATATTATAAATGTATAGATTCAGAAAATACACAATCGTTTCACAAAGCCCGTAATATAGCTTTAAAAGCACATAAATATAAAAGAAGCAATTAATAGGCATAAGATATTATCAATACACAACGTATTTAAAAAAATACAAAAAAGATAAAATATTGTTTGACAATAAATACGTATTTTGTTATATAAATAACCAAGTGATGAAAACACTTTCGAATAGCGAATAGGTTGCGAAAAAACCTTTTCCATTTCTTTTAAAACACTGACTATCTTTTATGCTGTGATTAGCATATATAGTGATTTTGTCGGGTGTAGCTATGCCATACAATACCCTTATGGGAAAAGCATAGCAACGGACTATTCGCCGTGTTTTCAGCACCCGATGCTCTTATAGGGTGTCAATTGAAAACTAATTTACGAATAGGTGTAAAAATGAATTCTATTGTTAACACAGAAAAAACATCTCCAAAATACGAATTTATTGATGATTGTGAATATATCGATGGTCATTTCTTAACTCGAATTAGAGCCTTAAGAGATTTTG
>NZ_JBHINJ010000047.1:0-4016 GCF_042194855.1 Bartonella sp. CL70QHWL
ATGTAGGTTTTTTTGATATTGCGGTCGACAGCCCATAGATGCCCGCGCAAAATGGCATCATTGATCATATCTGCGGTTCTCACCACCGATAAGAAAGCAAATTTTGTATCGCTTGAGAGTGTGCGATTACCCCAGAGGCGATAACCATTTTCGCGGATGATTGTTGTGATGTTTTGTTCATTAAGAAGGTTGGCACGGCTGGATCTGTCCCCAATGGAAAAATCAATGGGGCGTGCAATACCAACAATGCCATTGATCACTTTGTTTGAAGGGGAATGCCAAAAACCATGGGTAAAATCCGTTTTAGCAATGACACCTGCAACCGCTGCACTTGCTGGCTGTTCTATGATTTTTCCATCACGATTCACTTTTACAAAAGGGTCAACTATGATGGCGCGCTTTGAATCAAAATCCTTTGCTGTGCTAAGAGCAGCTTCATCTGTTGTGTTGGGTGCATCAAGCACCACAATAGCACGCAGACGCTCTGCAATGCCAATGAGTTCTGCTGCGACGGGGTTGGCAGTTGCACTAGTTCCATTCTCTTCAATATTCACACTGGAAGGGCGTTGATGTGTAAAGCCTGGAGCGATGAGAATGCGTGGTGTTTGTCCTACAATGGATTGTGCTCCAATGAAAGCATGAACACCTTCATAAGCACCATTTGCGGTTACACCACCCAGAATATTGGTGAGTGTTGCATTTTCGTTGTCACCCTCGTGCACGCGTACGACAACGACAATGGCGCCTACTTGTTTAAAAATAAGATCAAGGGCATTGGGTAAGGTACCTTGACGCTTACCCGTTTTATCGAGTTTTGCAGCTTGTGAAAGAGAGCCTGCTACCAAAACCGGTGTGTTGAGAGGGAATGCTCGGTCATCGGCATCGGGTGCTGTGCCAACAATCCCGATAACTGCCGATTGTACCGCGCGAAGGGGGCGGGTGCCGTCGTCAACCTCAACGACTTCAACACCGTGTAAAAAACCTGTTGCCATTTTATACTCCTTTAAATGGTTGGCTAATGAAATGAATGGGAAAAATTAGAGGTGGAAGCCGTTCTGACGAGCGACTTGACAAAAACTTTAAAACCGTTAGATTCATACAAAGGTGCTTCAAAAACATCTTAAAACAACAAGCGGATTGGTTACCGAAACAGTCTTTTTCCGTGCATTGAATGCTTTGACTCGTTATATGCGCATAGCGTATAATAATGTTATCGGGTGTAGTTACGCTATAAAATACCCTTATGGGGAAAGCATAACGACGGACTTACTACCGTGTTTTCTAGCACCCGATACCCCTCTAGGGCGTCAATAGAAAACAACTAAATAGTAAGGAGTTCATTATGAACAATCTAGTAACAATCAACAATGATGGTATTGCTGTCACAACCTCTTTAAAAATTGCCGGTGGTGTGGGGAATAGCCACGCTACAGTTATAAAGTTGGTACGTCAAAACATTGAAGACCTTGAAGAATTTGGAAGGGTTGGATTTGAAATCTCACCCTTTGGGACCAAAGGCGGAAGACAGAAAAGAGTAATTGCTATTCTCAACGAACCACAAGCCACTCTACTCATGACCTATATGCGTAACAATGATACGGTGCGTGCATTCAAAAAAGCCCTCGTCAAAGCTTTCTATGATTTAAAAAACCAATTAATTGATAATGATCGTGATACACGCTTTGATTTTCCAAGCAACTGGAATGAAATGGGACCTACTGAAAAAGCTGTTTATATTTATGGACCGCTTCACATGCATCTTGTTAAAGCCTTTACATTAGCAGAAGAGAGCAAACATTATAAAACGCTTGTTGAAGAAGCCAAGCGAGTTTTAGTAAGCCCTGTTGTAAAAGTAGCTTAAGTTAAAAACATGATTTTATCTCCTCGTCTTTGAGGCGGGGAGGTAGTTAATGCCGTAAAATATCTTTACATAATACATATTCTACGTATAATACGTATTATACATTAAAGATAGGATGTGCATATGAAAAAATATAGTTTTACAGATGTAAACCGCGGGGCAGGCGATATTTTAGACGAGGCTATGTCTACACCTGTAGCTTTAACAAAGCGAGGGCGTGAAAAAATCATTATGCTTCCTGTTGATTTATATAATGAATTAGTAAAATCTCGTTCTGGTGCACAATCTTTTGTTTATGCAGATGCACCGCAAAATATATTAGACGATTTAGATCGTGGTTTAGATGACATTTTGAATAGTGATGAACATGTTTAAAGCAGGGGATGTTGTTCGATATTATTATTTATGGCACGAACAAGCGCAAAAAGGTGAACATTCAGGACGTAAAGCGCGTCCTTCTTGTATTTGGTAACGATACACGATATAGTGCATTATGATTTTAGGATTTAAACATAAAGGGCTCGAAGCTTTCTACAACACTGGTACGACAAAAGGCATTCAATCAGCTCACACTCAAAAGTTAAGGCGTATTCTCGGTGCTCTTGATGTAGCTATATCACCAAATGATTTGAATTATCCGTCCTTTCGATTACATCCTCTAAAAGGTGATCTTAAGGGCTATTGGTCAATTACTGTAAATGGAAATTGGCGCGTAATATTCCGTTTTATTGGTATAGATGTCGAATTGGTCGATTACCTAGATTATCATTAAATAAGGAGAACTAAAAAATGATGAAAAATCCTCCACATCCCGGTGAATTATTGCGTGAAGACGTAATCGCAGAGCTTGGTTTATCTGTTAGTGAAACAGCCGAACGGCTTGGTATGTCTCGTGTCGCATTTTCTAGGGTTTTAAATGGGAAAGCTGCACTTAGTCCCAATCTCGCTATTAGGCTTGAAATGGCTGGTGTGAGTACTGCACGTGCTTGGTTAGCTATGCAGGCAAATTATGATTTAGCACAAGCTCTAAAACATAAACAACCTAAAATACATCCTCTTTTCACGAGTTCTTGTTAGTGCTGTTCTATCGTATTGAGATGCTTTTTTTAAAGGTGCTATTATAACTTAAACTTGCTCGTCTTTCTTTTGTGATCGTTCACAACCATTTAATCTTTCCATAATCTTATGAGGACAGCCCCATCAGCTCCAGCGCCACTTGAACAATCAGTCCCATGAGAACCAGCACCCCCACCCCCAAAGCCACGCCCCGCTTTTCCTGAACTATATGAGCCTTGTCCCGTTCCTCCAGAGCCCCCCCTTGATGTATCACCCCCAGCATCACCGCCATTACCGCTTGTTTTTCCATTGTTTCCACTCGTTCCAGCACAACCATTTCCACCTTTAGCAAGTCCTGGATGTTCGTCTTTTGCTAAACCAAAATTTCCTCCCACGCCTCCAGCACCACCAGAGCCTGAATAGAAGGAATTCGTACTCCCAGTAATCGAGTGAGAGATACGGGCGTCAGCTCCCCCACCACCCTTTCCTCCGGTAGCGGTAATAAAATTTTTGCCAATGGTTGTTGTTTCTCCAGGCTTACCGCTTACAAAATTCTTTGCAATAGAAGCCCCTCCTTTACCAATGATGATATCCTCGTGACCGTTTAAACTGACTTTATAGCCATACCAGACGGAACAACCACCACCTCCACCACCTCCTCCTAATCCTATCCCAAACGCTCTACCACCACTACCCCCACCACCCCAAGCTTGGATCTCAACTTTAGTTTTATCGGTGACCCAGACGGGCCACTGAATTTTCCCATCCTGTGTATAGAGCAATTCAACATCAGCAAGGGCCGGCCAATTTGTGATTTTATCGATCAAATCTTTTTTAAGACTCTTTATTTGTGCCAAAATGGCGGCATCCACTTGCGCCTTCGTATAAACAACATCACCATCGATTTTAAGTGGTCCTTTAAGCGAGCTTCCGTTTGTGTTTAAATTGGTAACCACTTTGCCATTATAGATAAGGTTAAACGACGAATTACCCAACAGTTCTAAGCCACCACTCATAGTGATTTTGCTGGTAAATTTATTATAACTTTGCCATTCATTTGGGCTTGTGAGGTGCCCATAGCTTGTGAGATCTTCATTGA
>NZ_JBHINJ010000048.1:0-3933 GCF_042194855.1 Bartonella sp. CL70QHWL
ATAATATCACCCTATCAGAAAGCTATGATACCTCTAACGCAAAAGAAAAGCATGAAAAGTCTTTTGCTGGTGTGACAACTTCCGTTGATATCGGTGTCCTTGGCACGGTACAAGGACTAAAAGATGCCGCAGATCACATGAATAATAAGGATGGTAACAATACAGTTATTAATGGCATACTGACCGGCATGAAAATCAATCACCTCTTTAATAAAGGAGAGAACTTTATTAATTGGCTGACTGGCAACACAGGAGAAAAGGGGAACACAACCAAAGGACTGAGTAGCCCATTAGGAGGGATGGGGGGCTCCACCAAGGATGCTCTTGCCAATCTGGCTGGCGCATCTGGCAGTGTAACCGTGGGCTTTAAAACTGAGAAAACAGAAGCCTCTTCTCAAGTCTCCACAGCGGTGACAGATAGCATAGAAGGCGGACGCGCTGTTAACATGCAAGCCCACAAAGGCAGCATTCATGGTGTTGGCGCTGATATTATCGCTGGTACCAATCCAATCTATGTGCTGGAAAATGATGCACAGAGCGGAAAGATCACCATGGAAGCAGGTGAAGATATCATCTTTGAAAGTGCACAAAACACGCAAAGCACACAAAACAGCAGTGAAAGTTCTTCAATGAGTGTTGGCACCGGTTATGGCACGGGTGGCGCAGGGGCAACGGGTAGTGCTTCTTTTAGTCAAGGGGAAGGTTCCAGTGAGGAAGTTCAACACAAAAACAGCCATATTATAGGCACCGGCACTGTTCATACCACGAGTGGGGCAAACACCACATTGGCAGGCGCCGTGGTTTCTGGAGAGCGTGTAGAAATGGAAGTAGGGGGTGATTTTGCCATTACCAGCCGCAGTGATACGGGACAAACTTCCAGTAAGCAAAATTCTGTTTCTGTTGGGTTTGGTGCTGGACAAACGGGTGGTGGGGGGTCCATGAGCGCCTCTTTCCAAAAGGATAAATCCTCCAGCGATTATCATAGTGTTGTGGAGCAATCAGGCATCAAAGCGGGTGATGGCGGCTTTAATATCATAGTTAAAGACAAAACAACGCTGACCGGAGGCATCATTGCCAGCACCGCGCCGGCAGATAAAAACAGCCTGACCACAGGAAGCATTAGCACCAGTGATATCAGCAACAGTGCCCATGCTAAAGCCAGCAGCCATGGGTTTAGCATTTCTGGGAATGACACGATAAAAAACATTGCCAAGAATGTTTTAAATCACGGCAAAGCCAAGGATGGAGCAGAAGGGGAAACCAAATCTGCTATCAGCGATGGGACTATCATCCTTACTGATACAACTGGACAGAGGGCGATGGGGCAAGATGCTGGACAAATCATTGGCTCTCTCAACCGCAACACCGCAGCAGCACACCAGGCAGTAGGACAGCTAGATGTCGCACCACTTGAGGGAGCAGTGCATAATCGCGTAGATATGATCAATGATTTATCGGATGAAGGATTGGGATACTGGGACAAAGTGCGCGAAGTCGCAAATGTTAAAGAACATCCAGTAGGTGAGATTTTGCATGATGAAAATGGCAATGTCCTCTATTTAACCGATGAAAATGGAAAACCTATAAAAGACAGCGATGGAGAATATATTACTCTGTATCACTTTTTAAATGCTGAAGATGAGCAGCATTTACAAGCTGGCTCTGATGGCAACAGGCGTATGTTCTATAATGGTATTTTTAACACACCAGATGAAGCAGCCGGTAATGCTGTCCACTTAGCTGATAATGAACATGAACCCCTTTATTTTACATACCACCCACAAGCTAAAGACAGGCTCGTAGAGTACGGAGTAGCGATTTATGAATATTTTGGGAGATGGAGTAATTCGACCAAGAAGTTACAAGATTTTATCTATCGTTATGGCAATACAGGGGCGATTGTTAGTGCGCATAGCCGTGGTAGTTTGACAGTGGGCAATGGAATGCGTGACTTTGAACAACGTGGCATTCACGGTATAGCAGAAAAAACAGATATCTATCTTTTTGGACCAGCTGATAACTCTCAATCAATAGCGAATGCACTCTATTATGTGAGTGATGGTAAAAAAGATCATATTTACTTACAAAACCATATATTCGATCCCATAGGTACAGGATTTGGTCACAATCCACCTACTGCTTATAAGGTACCCTTGAGGCTCCCTTATGCAATATTTCCACCAGCAACTCCAATGATAGAGCAAGGGGGAGCGTTCATCGGGCATAACCCTAGTACCCATAAGTGTTATGGTAATGCGGGGAAAAAATGTCAAGATAATTATGGAATACATCATAATGCAAAAATTTATGCACCTTATGCAATTTTAGATAATTTAGGTTTAGGTTATTTATGGAGAAAAAAATGAATACACTGTTTAAATTATTAAGTGGAATAGTTCTGTTAAGTGTCTCTGGATGTGACATATCAAATATTGACAAACCTCCTCCAGGGGAAGTACATGGGTGGTTGAAGGCGGGAGCAGATTTTACTGAGATAGGAAAAGCCTTATTAGAATGTGGAATGCCGAGTCTTATCGATCCTGATTCAGAAAATAGAAACCTCAGTTTAAATCAAATGGCATCCATTGATGCTTGTATGGTCCAAGCAGGATTTCGTGATAGATACGGTGGTCCGTATTGGTGCTATAATTATAAAGACCTTCCCATTTGTCAGCCTGGTGCTGTCATCCCGAAGAGAAGTGTCGAAAAGCGCTTAAACAGCCCGTTTTGTAAAAGGTATAAAAATGCGGATGAATGCCAACCTTAAGTTTTGCTGTTTGTGATGATCAACAAACCGCCATCTTTGCCTTGGCTTGAAATGGCAGGATTGCTTCCTCACGCACATTATTTAACGCCTGAAGAACAACAGAATTTACAAAAAGGTTCTGATGGCAAGGTTCATTTTTTCCTCAATGGTATTCTTACAACACCAGATGAAGCAGCCCATAATGCGGTTCAGTTGTGGCTGATAACAAGAATGATCCGCACTATTTTCTGATGTTCCCTCATAGCGATTCGTTCTTGGTAGAGTTGTTCATTGCAGGGTATCAGTATGCTCTAGAAGGTAAGTTGGGTATTTTGACCAATTCGACGAAGAAGTACCAGAATCTGTTGTATAGCCTTGGCAATATAGGATTGCATACTGATGCGCATAGCCGCGGCAGTATGACAGCGGGCAATGGATCGCATGATTTAGAAAAGCATGGTGTTCATGGTATAGCAAAGAAAACAACGATTAATTTCTTTGGACCAGCTTATAATACTCAAAACATGGCAGATACGTTATATATCTTAAGTGATGGAAAGCAGGATTACCTAAACTTGGAAAATCATAAAAATGACTTTGTGGGTACAAAGATTGGCAAAAATCCTTACACTTTTGAGCAAATACCTCCTGGAAGTGGTCCCTGGAAAGAAGCAGGGCAAATATTAAAGGGCTACCCAAGTGTTCATGCTTGTTATGGTCATGCAGGTTATGAGTGCACATCGCTTTATGGATTACCTAATCGTACGCCAATTTATTCAAAATATTCAGGAAGAAAAAAATGAAACAAATCTTGAAATTATTAAGTGGTCTCATTCTGTTAAATATTGCTGGATGTAACATCGACAAGCCTCCACCAGGAGTTTTGAGTGCATGGGAGAAACCAGGAGCAGATTTTACTGAGGTAGGAAAAGCATTGTTAGAATGTGGTATGCCAACCCCTTATGATGTTTTTCCAGAAAATAGAAAGCTAAGCATCAATGCAGAGGCTTCCATCGATGCTTGCATGATTCAAGCAGGATTCCGCTACAAATGGGGAGGACCATATTGGTGTTATACTTTTAGAGCTGAAAACCTTCCCATTTGTCGTCCAGGTGCTGTCATACCACAGCGCAGTGTCAAGAAGCGTTTGAACAGCCCTTTTTGTAAAAAGTATAAAAATGCACCTG
>NZ_JBHINJ010000006.1:0-115331 GCF_042194855.1 Bartonella sp. CL70QHWL
TCTGATAATGTTCAAGTTTTTGGTAATGCAGAAGTTTACGAGGGTATACATTTTTATGGATATATAGAAGTTTACGGCGATGTACGTGTTTTTGGTAACTGCGATGCTATATACATTGCCAATGATGCAGGTGCTTATGGGTATGTTGATAATATTGACCTCACCTCAACTAGAGAACAAACCAGATGAAAAAATACCGACTACTAATCTTATAGTGTCTCTATAAGCCGTTTCTAACCACACAAACAACTTTTTAAAACATGCGTGATTCACGCCACAGGAGAATTGCGCTCAAATAGGAGGAAATCAAGATGAGTGAACTAAGTACCACACAAACGGAATTAGTGGAAACAACGAACGATTGTGAAATCAAACCTACAGCTATGGAGCTTCTTTTAGAAAGAGCTTTAGAAAATGATGTCGATATGGATCGTCTCAAGCGTCTTCTTGAATTGCGAGAACAAGAGATAAAACGACAAGAGCGCCAAAACTTTGTCCGTGATCTTTCGGCTATGCAAATGGAATACAAAAATATCGAACAAAACGCCATTAATACACATACTAAAAGCCTCTGTACCACGCTTGATAAATATATTGATGCTATCAAAGGACCTCTTGCAACACATCACTTTGCCTTGTTTTCTCGTATCAAAGACCAGAGTTCAAATGACATAACTGTAGAAATGACTTTAAAGCATATATCGGGCAATGAAATATCAACAGAAGGAACATTTCCTTTTGATGCTACAGGGAGCAAAAATAACATACAAGCGGGTGGTTCTACTCTCACCTACGCACGTAGATATCTCTTAGGCATGCTTCTTAATGTTGCAAGAAAAGAAGACGATACAGATGGCAACACGCTTCTTGCAGGTATATCTCCTGAACAAATGAATGAAATCAAAGAATTAATTAAAAAAATACAATCTGAAGAAAGTAAGCTTATCTCTTTCGTAGGAGCAAAAAATCTAACAGATATGTCTTATAAACACGCACAAATCGCTTTGTTTTCTTTGAAAAAAAAGCAACGTTCACAAATGAATAAAGCACAACAATCCTTACCACCACAAGAGCAACAAACGGCGGTGTGAGATGGAACAAAGAACAGCAGAATGGTTTCAAGCGCGCTTAGGAAAAGTCACCGCATCTAATGTTTACAACGTACTCAGTAAGACAGCTAAAGGTTTGCCTACAAGCAAATATGAAGATTACAAAACGAAACTCATGACAGAACGCTTAATAGGGGAAATAAGCCAATCTTATACAACACCTGCTATGCAATGGGGCATTAAACATGAAGAGAATGCCTTGAGAGAATATGAATTCATTTATGACACCAATGTCACAAGATGTGGGTTTATCCCCCACCCAAAAATGGAAATGGCGGGGGCTAGTCCTGATGGGTTGATTGGAGAGGACGGTTTAATCGAAGTCAAATGTCCACAATCAACCACGCATTTGCGTTTTTTTATGTATGACGAAATCAAACCAGAATATCACGCACAAATGCAATTCCAAATGGCATGCACTGGACGAAAGTGGTGTGATTTCATGAGCTATAATTCAAACTTTGTAGGCAAATCTACTGGTTTGAGAATGAAAATCAAACGCATCCTCCGCGATGAGGAACACATTGAAGAGATTAATAAAGCTGTCGAAATATTTTTAGGGGAAATAGAACAAGAGATGCAAAAGATTTTGACAAAAGCTGCTTAAACCTATGGGGGTGCTCTCTCCTCCCAGCACCCCCGCCCATTTAATTAACATAAAAAAGAGAAAGGTAATGAGATGATATTTGATGATGGAGATAGATATGTAACGACACGTGAGTGTGCACAGCTTTTTAGTGTATCCACAACAACGATTCGCAATTGGGTGCTTCAGGGGTTGTTTCCGGAGCCATATAAGCTAGGGAGAGCAGTGAGATGGAGAAAAAAAGAGATCTTAGACTTCACTCCAAAGAAAAATAAGGAGCAAATAAGAACAAATTAGGTAAAATTATATAAACTGTAGAAGGTGGTCTAAAAGGTGGTCTGAAAATGGCTATTTAAAGAAAAAATCTATATATTTCAATATATTAAAGATATAAAATGGTGCCCCCAGAGAGACTCGAACTCCCGACCCCCTGATTACAAATCAGGTGCTCTACCAACTGAGCTATAAGGGCGTAACCATGTAGGGATTAGCACAAACTCACAAAAAGGAAAACAGAAAATTATCAAATTTTGTGCATATTAAGTGAAAACTATATAATAAATAAAAATAACTAACTTATTTCCTCTTTTACTACTTTTTACAGCAAGGTTGGCACTATCCTTATGTTGATATCTTATAGAATCTTTTATAAGAATGCACTATTTTGCTATCAAATTACGAATCTGAAGACTTTGATTGATGAGAAAGGTATTTTTCAAGCCAGTGAATATTATAATTACCATCAGCAACATCTTGATTATTAATAAGATCGCGAAAAAGAGGTAGTGTAGTTTTTATCCCATCGACGACAAATTCATCTAAAGCACGCCGTAAACGCATCATACATTCTAAACGGGTACGTCCATGAACAATCAGCTTTCCAATCATGCTATCATAGTAAGGAGGGATACGATAACCTGAATAAGCGCCTGAATCAACACGAATCCCTAAACCTCCAGGTGTATGAAAATGTGTAATGGTTCCAGGTGATGGCGTAAAGTTAATAGGATCTTCTGCATTAATACGGCATTCAATGGCATGACCAGAAAAACAGACTTCATCTTGTGTCACTGAAAGCTTACAGCCTGATGCAATATGGATTTGTTCATGGACTAAATCTATACCTGTAATTGCTTCAGTTACAGGATGTTCTACTTGTAAACGTGTATTCATTTCAATAAAATAAAATTCGCCATTTTCATAAAGAAATTCAATAGTACCAGCTCCACGATATCCAAGTTTGGCACAGGCATTTGCAACAATACTTCCAATTTTTTTCCGTTCTGTTTCATTAAGTGCAGGTGATGTAGCTTCTTCCCATACTTTTTGATGCCGTCGTTGAAGTGAACAATCGCGTTCTCCTAAATGAATAGCATTTCCCGCACCATCACCTATGACTTGAATTTCAATATGACGGGGTTTTTCTAAATATTTTTCTATGTAAACAGCGTCATCACCAAAAGCAGCTTTCGCTTCTGAACGTGTTGTTTTGAGAGCTATAGAAAATTCTTGTTCAGAATGAACAACCTTCATACCACGTCCACCACCACCGGCAGAAGCTTTGATAATAACTGGATAACCAATTTCACGAGCCGTGCGTAAAGCATCTGATTCTTCAGTGACGGCCCCATCTGAACCGGGAACTACAGGAATACCAAGTTTTTGGGCGGTTTTCTTTGCTTCGATTTTATCGCCCATGATTCGGATATGAGTAGCTGTTGGACCGATGAATGTAATATCATGGGCTTCTAGAACATCCGCAAATTTTGCATTTTCAGAAAGAAAGCCATAACCTGGATGAACAGCATCAGCTCCTGTAATTTCACAAGCAGCAATAATTTGCTGAATACTCAAATAAGAATCGCGAGCGGGAGGAGGTCCAATACAAACACTTTCGTCAGCAAGACGAACATGCATTGCATCTGCATCAGCGGTAGAGTGAACAGCCACGGTTTTTATGCCAAGTTCTTTACATGCACGTAAAACGCGAAGAGCAATTTCTCCCCGATTAGCAATGAGGATTTTTCGAATCATGGTTGCCCCTCGCTTTATTCAACAATAATAAGTGGTTCACCAAATTCAACAGGTTGACCATCTTTGACAAGAACAGTGGTTACTGTGCCTGAGCGTGGTGATGAAATTTGATTCATTGTTTTCATGGCTTCAATAATAAGTAATGTCTCCCCTTCAGAAACATTTTGTCCTACTTCTACAAAAGGTTGCGCGCCTGGTGAAGGTGCAAGATAAGCTGTTCCAACCATGGGAGAGGTTATTGTGTTTTTTGATTTATCTTCTTGGATAGATTGTATAGGAGATTCAACTGTTGGAACTGGAGAAGATGTTACAGAAAAAGTAGGAGTAGAAACAGGAGCATAGATTGCTTGCTCAGAAGAAATTAAGGTATTTTGGCGTGAGACACAAATACGAAGCTCCCCTTGTTCAACTTCAATGTTCGTTAAATTTGTATCATTCAAAATTTCAGCAAGATCACGAATAATTTTCGTATCAATTGCGGTTTTTGCCGAATCCATTTTTTTTGTTGTCATTTTATTTCTAACTCCTTGATCAATGAAGATCGTCATTATCTCATTTTATGACCGAATATCTCTAGATTAGGGATGACATCTTTTGAGGCTTTAAAGATTTTTATTTCCTTTAAATTATTATACTTTGCAATTTAAAACTCGTATCTGCTTTACGCAAAATTGCACTTATAAGCCTGTTGTCAAAAAAGAGAAAGCATAAAATTACCTCATTTACAGTATTCTTTCTAAAATGGATCAGGAATTCACTGTGTATTGTCTATCGCTTGTTTTAGAATATCTTGTTTGGCTGCGCCAATGAATATTTTATTACCAATGATGTAAGAAGGTGTTCCCGTAATATGAAGTGTAGAGGCAATTTGAATATTTTCTTTAAAAGCGTTTTGCAGAGTGGGATCTTTTATTGCATTACGTAGTTTTTTTTCATCTGCTCCTAATGAAACAGCTACTTTAATAGCTTTAGCTTCATTTGCACGACCCTGATACATTAAAAGCGTTTTGTGAAACTGAGGATATTTCTCTGGAAATTGTTTTCGAAATGCGTAGGCAACAGTATGGGCTGCCATAGAATCAGAGCTTAAAATTGGTAAATCCTTGATAATAACCTTTAAATCTGGGTATTCTTTTATCAAGTCTTCTATATTTGAATAGGAAATTTTACAATATCCACAGTTGTAATCAAAAAAATTGACAAGCACTCTTTTACCATTTGGGTTTCCCAAAACAGCGTCATGAGGAGAATGAAAAATTTCTTTTTCTAACAAATGAATGACAGAAGTTTGTTTTTGGTTTTCGTATTCATTCTGTTTTTCCAGCTTATCTTGAAGAATAAGCTGCATTTCAATCATAATTTCTGGATGAGTAAGGAGGTACTCTCTGACAATTTGTTGAATATGATGAGAATCAGTATGTGGTATCATTTTTTCTTTAAGCTTAGATAGAAAGCTAGAATCTTCCAAAAGTTGTGTTTTAAGCTTTTCTAAGCTTAAATTATTTGCTGTTTTTGAGTGTGATGTTGCGTTTGATAAAGAAGGTAAAAATATTAAAATACTCGACATAACTGGGACTAAAATTTTTGAAAGAAGTGTTATTTTCGAGTTTTGAGAGTGATAATTCATCTGTATACCTTCACATTTTCTAGGATGTCATTGAGTGAACTATAGGAAAAGCGCTCTCTATGTGCAATAAAGCATTTAGCTATAGTGTATCTTTAAGAATGAGAAAAAACATCAATTTTTCTCTAAAAAGATTTCATATGATGAACCTTGGTTTGGCAAGGATTATGTTTTGTAAAAGATAAAAAAAATCTCTTTAATTTGTCAAATGTTGTTTTGATGTATAAGGGTATCAAAAGCTTTTTGTGCGTGTTTATTTTAGGAAAAAGTACGTTGATAATACAATGAAGAACACTTGTATTATTTTTTCCTGTTGCTTTATTGAGTACTGAGAAAAAAATTAAATAATGAAAAGTGAAATTATGAAAACCACAACACATTATGAGCTGTTTATCATTGGGGGAGGGATAAACGGGTGTGGATTGGCAAGAGATGCAGCAGGACGCGGTTTTAAAGTGGGATTGGCTGAAATGAACGATCTTGCATCTGGGACCTCAAGTGCGTCAACAAAGCTTATTCATGGTGGGCTTCGTTATCTTGAACACTATGAGTTCAAACTTGTTCGTGAAGCATTGAAAGAACGCGAGATCATTTTACGCATGGCTCCACATATTGTGCGTCCTTTGCGTTTTCTCCTTCCTTATCATAAAGAATTGCGCCCTGCTTGGATGTTGCGTTTTGGACTTTTTATTTATGATTATTTAGGGAATTGGAATCAGAAATTGTGGCGCAGTAAAACGATTAATTTTTCACAAAAATTTTGCTCTACACTGAAGAAAGAATATCAGAGAGGTTTTGAATATTCTGATGCAAGAGTAGATGATGCGCGTTTAGTTATTGGCAATGCGCGTGATGCAGAAAAGAGGGGAGCTGATATAAAAGTACGAACAGAAGTTCTCTCTTTAAAAAAAGAAGACAATAAATGGCGTATCTTTCTTCAAGACAAGTTAAGTAGCAAAGAATATAGTGTCACAGCTTCTTATGTCGCGAATATGACAGGACCTTGGATTGATCATGTTTTGGCAAGCATATTAGATTGTAAAGAACATCCACCAGTACGGCTTGTTAGAGGTTCTCATATTTTGGTTCCCAAGCTTTATACTCATGATCGTGCTTATATTTTTCAAAATGGTGATGGGCGTATTATATTTGCTATTCCGTATCAAGAAGAGTTTACCTTGCTTGGAACAACAGATTGTAATTATCAAGGAGATCCGGCTGACGTTCATATTACTGAGACAGAAATTGATTATATTTGTGCAGCAGCCAGTGAATATTTCATACAACCAGTGTTGCCTGAAACGATTGTCTGGTCTTACTCTGGAGTTCGTCCACTCTATGATGATGGAGCTTCAAAAGCACAAGAAATTACGCGCGATTATGTTTTAAAAGAAATGGGAACAGGAACAACACCAAAGATTCTTAATCTTTATGGTGGAAAGATTACAACTTATCGTAAGTTGGCTGAAGATGCGATGAAATTTGTTGAAAAAGAGCTTGGTAAAAAGGGAGCATCATGGACGGCTAAGGCAGTGCTTCCTGGGGGTGATTTTCCCTATAACAAATTAGATACAATCGAAAATAGGATTGCTCTTTTGATGCCAGATTTAGATGCTTTTACACATCGCAGGCTTGCACGCTCCTACGGTACGGAAGCATTGGTGATCTTTGCACATGGTAAGGCAAATAAAGGAAAAAATTTTGGACATGGGCTTTATGAAGTAGAAGTAAAATGGTTGATGGAAAAAGAATGGGCTAAAGTATGTGAAGATGTGTTATGGCGTCGTTCAAAACTGGGTCTCCTATTTAATGAACAAGAGGTTGGTACTCTTTCTTCCTATATGCAAAGCCAACAAGAGATTGAACAACTTTTATGATCATTTCATTTTACAGATTTTATCTGCAATATTGTAAAATATTTTCCTTAAAGAGATACTGATATCAGTCATAGATATTAAAAAGGCAATGGCTGTCTATACCCTGATTTTAGTTTTTTTGCAAGAATCATAAAATGGCAAAATTAGATAGAATATTTAGGATGAAATTTGTCTATCTTATAAAGTGAAATTCAAGAATGTTACCAAGAATAACTCATTGAAAAAAAATGATTTATAATTAGATTCATGTGAAATAAGGATTTTTATTCTTTCTTTAGGAGAAGATAAAGATACTTTCTGTAGCATTTATTTGCACAATAAGTTAAAAAAAATCTAAAGAAAATTAAATCTATTATAAAAAATTGTATAATGTGTTAGTTTAGCATTTATTATCTTAAATGCTGTGCTAAATCATGTAAGGATGGAGGCTTGATGAGCGTAAGAAGAACTTGTAAATGAGTTTTTTATATTATGGTGAAAATCTTCTTTTTTCATGTTTATATACCTGAACACTAATCTATGAGAAATGCAAAATTGTGTTTTATCATGATTGATTGTAGTAAACCTTGATATCAATTGAAAATAATGAACTGTTATTATACTCATGATAGTATAAGAGAATAAAATTTTCTGTAAACTAAAATAAGTATTTTTCTATGTATAAAGAGAGAGCTATAGGGACATGAGAGTAATACCCTCATGATATTTTACAACCTTCCATCGACTATAAAATTTGCAGTAGCACCAATGTTGGACTGGACAGACCGACATTGCAGGTTTTTTTATCGTCTTTTAACGAAAAAAGCTCTCCTTTATACGGAAATGATGGTAGCAGATGCTGTCATTCATGGTGTTCGCGAACAATTGTTGGCTTTTAGCGATAAAGAATGTCCAGTTGCATTACAACTAGGGGGGGCTGATCCGAAAAAGTTAGCAGAAGCTGCACGAATTGCTGAGGATTTTGGCTACAACGAAATAAATCTTAATGTCGGGTGCCCATCAAATCGTGTTCAAGCAGGTGTCTTTGGGGCTTGTTTGATGTTACATCCAGACATTGTGGCAAATGCCGTGGAAGCGATGAAACGAGAGGTTACTATACCTGTAACTGTCAAATGTCGGATTGGAGTGGACGAACAAGATGAAGAGTTAGCGTTAGATCTTTTGGCTAATCAGGTTTGGAATGCTGGATGTGATGCGCTCTGGATACATGCACGCAAGGCATGGCTGCAAGGATTGAGTCCGAAAGAAAACCGTAATATTCCGCCCCTTAATTATGAAAGAGTTTACAAATTAAAACGTAAATATCCTCATAAATTCATTGGGATAAATGGTGGAATTAAATCGATTGATGAGATCAAAGAACACTTAACTTTCTGTGATGCTGTCATGGTTGGTCGCCAAGTTTATCATAATCCAGCTTTGTTAAAACATATTGATTTTGAACTCTATGGTGAGACGCAAAATAATCTGAGTGAGAGTGATCTTATTGAGGTTATGTGTGATTATGCAGCTCGACATATTGCATCGGGGGGGCGGCTTTCTCATGTGACACGTCACATGATTGGTTTATTTCATGGGCGGGGTGGGGCACGTCGATGGAGGCAAATATTATCAAATGATGCGACAAAACCAAATGCAGATATATGTATTTTAAAAGAAGCTTTTTATGCTCTCATTTAATAATAGCCTAATAATTAACATATATTAAAGTTGAGATCCTTTGCGTTTGGATGTCTTTGCGATAATTTTGATCTCTTCAATTTTATAAGTTTTTGAAAGTTTATAACTTTTATTATGCATAAGAATTGTTGGAATGTATATATTAGTATATATTAAACGGCATGCTGATTATGCCTATTAAATAAAAAATAGGTTAAGGGTATCACTGTAAAGGTAATCATAAGATATTAATAACATTTTGAATCTTACACGTTTGTTATTAGGGTTGAAAATAGAATGTAGAAATTATTGCTTTCATAGTATTTAACATTTTTAAAGCACTGTTAAAAAAACAATAAATTATTCATATCCTGTATATATGACGGGATTTTCATAAACATTGTAGATTTTAAAAGGTATCCTTATGACCGCTAGTCCATTTGATGATTTTCGTGCTTTGCTTACAAATTTACCTGTTGCTGATGAGTTTTCTATAATTTTGGCAAAAAAACGGCAAAAAGACTTAACAAAAGAGCAAGGAACATTAGGAAAACTAGGAGATATTGCTGTTTGGTATGCGGGGTGGAGGGGTACAGAAAAACCTATCGTAACGAGACCTTTGGTCGCTATTTTTTCTGGAAATCATGGTATTGTAGAGGAGAATATTACACCATTTCCACAATCTATGACACAAAAAATGGTAGAAAATTTTGCCTCTGGTGGAGCTGCTATCAATCAAATTTGTATTGCTTATGATCTTGGATTAAAAATATTTGATTTAGCATTGGAATATCCAACAATGAATATTACGAAGGATGCCGCAATGGATGAGCGGAGTGCGGCTGCTACAATGGCATTTGGAATGGAATCCATTGCGGGTGGAACAGATCTTTTATGTATTGGAGAAATGGGAATTGGAAACACAGCAATAGCTTCAGCTTTATGCTTAGCATTGTTTGGAGGGGAAGTGGAAGAATGGACAGAAAATGCTATGGAATCAGAAGGTGATTTTTATCAGCGTAAAATTGCAGCGGTTAAAACAGCCATTTCTTTGCATAAGGATTATTTTAATGATCCTTTTGAGATAATGCGTCGCTTAGGAGGACGTGAAATTGCTGCTATGGTTGGTGCTATTTTAGCAGCAAGAATAGAAAAAATACCTGTTATTTTAGATGGTTTTGTGGCAACAGCAGCTGCAGCGGTCCTTTATAAAATGCATCCAAAAGCTCTTGATCATACCCTTGTTGGACATGTTTCTTCTGAGACAGCTCATCGTAAACTTTTAAAAAAAATTGGCAAAGAACCACTTCTAGATTTGGGGATGCGTCTTGGTGAAGGGGCAGGAGCAGCTATGGCAGCTGGTATTGTCAAAGCTGCTGTTTTAACACATGCACAAACGGTCGTTTTTCAACAAGAAAGTTTGAATGCCTAAAAGATCATGAGACGGATATAAAAATCTTAAGAGTTTTGTTCATGCGTCTTGTCGTGTAATTTAATATAATTAAGTGGAAGTTCCGTTGTATATTTAATCTGTTCCATTGCGAAAGAAGATGAGACATCACGGATATCAATTTTAGAAATTAATTTTTTATAAAAAAGATCATAAGCTTCAATGTTGGGCACAACAACACGCAATAAATAGTCAATATCTCCACTCATTCGATAAAATTCAATGACTTCACGGAATTCTTGCACAATTTTTGAAAAACGCTTAAACCATTCATGACTATGTGTGTTTGTGCGAATAGACACAAAAACAGTGACGTGTGCGTTTACTTTTTCAGGAGAAAGAACAGCAACACGACGCTGAATGACGCCATCTTCTTCAAGTTTTTGAATTCTACGCCAGCAAGGAGTGGTCGAAAGTCCCACTTTTTTAGCAATATCAGCAACAGAAAGTGTCGCATTTTCTTGCAAAAGATGTAAAATTTTTCGGTCAAGACGGTCCATATTTATTCTCAATATTTTAATTTATAAAAATTTACGCACTAAACAACGCAGATATACAATAAGCTCATCATTAAACCATGGATTTTTCTGTAACCAAGAAGTATTTCGCCATGATGGATGAGGCAAAGGCATAACATTATAGCCTCGAGGTTGGGGAATGGAAAGAATATTTCTCCAATCACCAACAGTTGCAGAAACGGTTTTATATTTTAATTCTGTAATGTGCCACTTTTGCGCATAACTGCCAATAGCAATAACAAGCTTTATTTGAGGCATGGCTTGAAATATCTTTTCATGCCATATTTCTCGACATTCACGTCTTGGTGGTAAATCAGCTTTATTTTTGTCATAGCCTGGAAAACAAAATCCCATAGGAACAATAGCAAAAAGAGATCTATTATAAAATTCTTCTTTCGTGACACCCAGCCAATTACGCAATTTTTCGCCAGAACGATCATTAAAAGGGATAGAAGTTTCATGGACACGCAACCCTGGTGCTTGGCCTGCAATTGCAATCGAAGCGGTATCGGATAAATAAACGACCGGGTTTGGTTCATGAGGAAGAGGAGGAAAATAATGGGGTTGTTGGACGCAAACACGACAGGAATAGATCTCTTTTTCAAGTTTGATAATTTGGCTACATTGTTTCATTGGTAAATAAAATTAAAAAATATTTTTCTTATTCTGTGCGAGGATTTGCTTTGCGCCATTCTTTTGGTCGTTGAAAACTTGATGCCCATATTCCTTTCTTTTTCTTTCTAGCTTCTTGCTCTTCTTTAGGATATTCATAATAATTTACAGCCCAACCATTATGTACAAGTGTTGCGTTGATATTGCTAACTTGTTTTGTTTTACATGTTGCAAGAATACGGCGATATTTATCTGTTTTTTTCCAGTGACATGTAACAGTTTGATTTTTTAATAGTTGTTCTAAATATTTTTTTGCCTCAAGCCCACAAGGGTAGCGCGCTTCCTTTTTTCCACAAAATTGGTGGAGTTCAGGAGCATCAATTCCAGCTAGTCGAATCTTAATTGAAGAAATCATAATGGTATCGCCATCAATGATTAATGCATTTCCTTCAACAGTGTTTTGAGAAGAAAATTTTTCTTTTTGAGGCAACAGCTGAGTTTTCTTAAAATAAGTTGACATAATGATAAGAATGCTAGCAGCGACAAAAATACTGAAACCGATAACTTTTAGATTAAAGCTTCTTAGATTAAAATGAGAAAAAGATTTTTTCATGAAATAAAGAAACTGCTAACATTATTATAACTCTATTTTAGTATTGTTTATAATTGACCCGAGAAACTTTATTCATATGACGAAACAGTGTTTCGTTTTAATGACAAAATTTTCATTAGATATCACAATAATCAAATACTCATACAGAATATATGTAAGCAACTTAAATAATAAATCAACTTATCCAAATCCGTACAAAACATACAAAGTTTAAAGTAAACTTTTTAAACTTAAGGAAATAAAAAAACACCCCTCAAAAAATAACTTTGAAGAGCAATACTCCAACATTTCTTTTGGAGTATAAAATCTATCAATTTAATAATAATTTTATTTATTTAATTTTTGTTTCTTTAAATTCAACGTGCTTTTTTACAACTGGATCATATTTACGCTTGCTCATTTTATCTGTCATTGTACGGCTGTTTTTCTTTGTTACATAGAAAAAACCAGTATCTGCAGTTGATAAAAGCTTGATCTTAATGGTTGCTGCTTTAGCCATAATGTAAATACCCTATTTATACTGAAAAAATATTATTTCTGTCAAAACTTATTTCCGACATCATCAGATTTTCCGGCAACACTACGGATGTTCTCAAAAAAGTCAAGAGCTGATTAATTTTCTCATAAGTTGGACAAACACCAAAATGACATATAAACCGAAAAAAACAGCCATGGCTATTGAAAAACCAAAGGGTTTAAAGATATCCATGGATTTTCCGATAAAGGTCGGTCCGATGAGCATACCAATTCCATAACAAAAAATAAAAGCAGAATTAGCAGCAGCAAGCTCTTGCCCCTTGAGACGGGCTCCTAAATGTGCAAGACTAATTGTATAAAGGCTCGCTGATACACCACCCAGAAAAAACAAATCAAGCATCAGAATCCATGGATATTGAAGAATCCATGGTACTATAAAAGTTCCTATAAAACCTAAAATAGCGCAACTCATCAGCGGGTAGCGTCGATCTTTGGCGTAGTCGCTTATAATGCTGATAGGAATTAAGAGGAAAATATTCCCAAGTGCAAGGGTTGCCATAAAATGTGCTGCTTCATTCTCATTATAACCAATGGACAAACTAAAGGGTATTATAAGAGTTAATACGCCCATTTGAATGGCCCCGTAAACAAGGACCGCCATCATTGCACTTGGAACGTGAAAAAGATAACGAAAAAATGGCATATATTGATTTTTTTGAAATTCTGGACTTAATTTCCAAGCGGTAAGAATTGGTATAGTAGCAAGTATAATAAGGCTATATCCAACAGCAAAAGGAATAAATCCTTGTGTTCCCACTTTTGCTAGCAGCGTTAGACCTATTATAAACCCTAATCCTAAGACAATAGCATAAATAGAAAGGATCAAACCGCGTTTTTTGGGGGGAGCATAACTGTTGATCCAAAACTCTGATAGGATAAACATAACTGTCATGCTGAAATGTAATATAAACTTTAAAATAAACCAAATCCATATGGGATCAAAAAAATAGAATCCTAAAAAACTTAAAGATCCTATCGCCATCATAAGCAATATTGTTTGAGCGATTCCTAAGCATAAGGCAATTCGAGACGTAAAAATAGCTGCAATAATTGTGGCGATTCCACCAACTGTTCCACTATAGCCGATTGTACTGTTGGAAAGTCCTTTCTCTGCCATAAGAAGAGAGACAAGTTGTGTTCCCATTGCCAATGCTGTTCCAACAGTGCCAATAGTTGCAATAGCGGCAATAATTGCACGCAAAGAATTATTTTGAGAGTCAAAAGGTTTTTTTTTCATGAGAATGGCTTAAGGTACTCTTGTTTATTTAAACAATGAAAAGATGAGCTGAAATGAAAGGGAGCCAAAACTATCCTTTGCAGTTTCTCTCATTTTCTAAGTATAAAAAACTGCAAGATTTTTATATGGTTATTATAGACTTAACAATAAAATTTATCCTCTTGTATACTAAAGAAAGAAGATTGTACATATAAATATTATATAATATAAGTCATTTCTTAAATTGAATTTATTATTCATATTATATTCAATGGAGGGCAAGAAGCTTAATTTTTTCTTTTCCCATAAAAAGTATACTTTTGTTTTTTTAATTTGTTTTTATGGTAGGATGTCGGTGAAAATTTTATTGGACGAGGTTTTGTTAACAGTTCAAAGCATAAAGCGCCAGCAAAAGGTTGTACCGTTATAAGTTTTACTTCTACAACATCACTGAGCTGATAGCCTTTATGGCTACGCTGTCCTACAAGAACATGTTGTGCTTCATCAAAATGATAATAATCATTTTTAAGTGTAGAAATATGGACAAAACCATCTGTATTGAGTTTATCAAGTGAGATAAAAAGACCTGCTTTTGTAACTCCGGAAATGCGGCCTGTAAAAATACGACCGATTTTATTCGTTAAATAGTGAGCAACAAGCCGATCAATCGTTTCTCTTTCAGCCATCATTGCACGGCGTTCGTATAAAGAAACTTGCGTAGCAATTTCTGCAAGATTTTGTTCTTGTGTATCTGTTAATTGATCATTTCCTAATTTGAGAGCTTTAATGAGTGCTCGATGAATAATGAGATCAGCATAACGACGGATTGGTGATGTAAAATGTGTATAGTTCTGCAAATTCAAACCAAAATGGCCACTATTTTTAGGGTTGTACTCTGCTTGTGATTGTGAACGCAAAATAACTTGATTGACTAGTTCTTGTTGTTGAGTATGAGCGACCTTTTCTAAAATTCTATTAAGGCGCGCTGAGGTAAGTTCGCTTCCGCGGGAGAGTGGTATCCCCAAACTTTGAAGAAAGCTCCGAAGTATTTCTTGCTTAGCAAGAGAAGGTTTTTCATGAATACGATAAATGAGCGGCTGGTGATGTTGTTTTAATGTTTCAGAAGCTGCAATATTAGCTTGTATCATAAACTCTTCAATTAAACGATGCGCTTCTAATTGTGTTTCACTCACAACATCTTTTATGCATCCATTTTGATCAAGAATAATCTTTTTTTCTGCAATTTCTAATTCTAGTGGTTGGCGACGATTTCTCGCAGCTTTAAGGCATGCATAGGCTTCCCATAAGGGGTGCAAAATGCTCTCAAAAAGAGGGGTTATTTTTTCATTTATATTACCTTCAATTGCCAATTGTACTTCTTGATAAGAAAGTTTGGCTCTTACACGAATCATAATACGATGAAAACTATGTTTTCGTTTATTACCGTTTGCATCAAAAATCATACGAACGGCTAAAGCTGGTCTTTCTTTTCCTTCACGAAGAGAACATAAATCATGAGAAAGGCGTTCAGGTAACATTGGCACAACGGTATCGGGAAAATAAACAGAATTTCCACGTTTCAATGCTTCTTTATCTAAAGCGCTTCCTGTTTTGATATAGTAAGAAACATCTGCAATGGCCACAATAATAATCCAACCATCATTATTTGCTGGGTCTTTATCCTTGGTTGCATAAACTGCATCATCATGGTCTTTTGCATCTGGTGGATCAATTGTAATAAAGGGTAATTGTCGCCAATCTTCACGATTATCCATATTGGCAGCTTTGATATGTTTGGCTTGCTCAAGAACACTTTCAGGAAAAATATAAGGAATTCCTTTCGAAAGAAGCGCTATCATTGAGAGTGTTTTCTCACTCTTAATGTGCCCTAAAACATTCTTTATTTTTGCGCTCTTTAATCCGTAACCAGTATTTTTTTTTATTTCGACTTCAACGAGATCACCAATTTGAATCTTCATTTCTGGAGACATTTCAACAATGAGTTCATTGGTTTTGCGGTCTATAGGATCAAGGCGCCATTGATTATTTTCCAATTTTCGTACAATAGCAAATGCGCTTTTGGGAGATACATCAATTTTACGAATAATTCGTCCCGTATAAGGATGGCTTGAGCTTTCAGAATTTTTATTTCGAAAAACTTTTACAAGAATATGATCTCCAACACCAATATTACTTCCTGTTATGTGATGAAAAGAGTGTATTTCAATATTGGGCTTTGGAGAATCTTCCCATTCAAGAGGTTGTGCAATAAAACTTCCATCTTTATCACGTCCGCTAATTTTTACTAAAGAAACAGGGGGTAATTTTCCTTTGTTTATTGCTCTTTTGTGGTGTTTAGATATGAGATTTTGATCCTTTAACTCACGTAACATATCTCTAAGCCAGATACGAGAATCGCCTTTTAAGTTAAAAGCTTTAGCGATTTCTCGTTTACTTGAGTGGTTAGGATTCTCAATTATAAAGGAAAGGATTGCTTCCTTATTGGGAAAAGTTTTCCCCTTGAATGAAGAGAGATATTTTATGTTTTTTTCACCTTTAGCCAAAATTTATGTCTCTTTTATTTTTGCTTTTGTTTTAGAAGAAGCTCTTTTTGAAGTTGTTTTTTTACTCGATGCTTTAACCGATATAAGTTCTAGTGCCTCTGGAAGTGTTACACTAATGGGATCTTTATCTTTTGGCAATGTTGCATTAATTTTACCCCAATTGACATAAGGACCATAACGCCCGTTGCGCACGGTAATGGTTCCTCCTTCTGGATGCTCTCCTAATGTTGCCAATGCTTCAGGTGTTGTTCTGCTTTGCTTGGTTTTGTTTTCTTGTTGTTCTGCCAATACTGTAACAGCGCGATTGATACCAATATCAAAAACTTCATCTGCATGAAGAAGGCGCGCAGATTTTCCGTTATGGCTAAGATAGGGACCATATCGTCCAATCGTAGCCGTGATTATTTTTCCAGTTTCAGGATGAATGCCAATTTCACGGGGAAGGGATAGTAAAGCCAAGGCTTTATCAAGGGTTACATTTTCTGCCTGCCACTCTTTTGGTAGTCCTGCACGCTTAACTTCTTTGCTTTCACCAAGTTGAATATAGGGTCCAAACCGGCCATTGCGAAGAGAGATATCTTTTCCTGTTTCAGGGTCAATACCAAGTATAACAGGTTCATCATTGCGTACAGCTTCATTATCTTCTCCAGTATCTGTACCAAGTTGGCGTGTGTATTTACATTCGGGATAATTGGAACAGCCAACAAAAGCACCATAACGACCGAGTTTTAATGATAATTGACCATTTTTACAAAGAGGACAGGAACGCACATCACTTCCATCTTCGCGTTCAGGAAAGGCGAGAGGTGCTAATGTTACATTTAAAACATCAAGGACATTGGTTATACGGAGTTCTTGGATATTGCTAATAGATGCATTAAATCCATCCCAAAAATCCCTTAAGACGTCTTTCCAAGAAAGTTTGCCGTCAGATATAAGATCCAGCTTTTCTTCAAGATCTGCTGTGAAACCATATTCTACATAGCGATTAAAGAAATTTTCAAGAAAGGCCGTAACAATACGTCCCTTAGCATCGGGAATAAGCTTTCGTTTATCAATGACAATATATCCACGGTCACACAATGTCGCCAATGTGGAGGCATAAGTCGAAGGACGACCAATTCCTAACTCCTCAAGCTTTTTAATTAATGAAGCTTCAGAATAACGAGAAGGGGGCTCTGTGGTATGTTGTACGGATTCAACTTTTTCTTTTGTAAGTGCTTCACCAGTGTTTATTTGTGGTAAACGTGTTGTTTCATTTTCTTCATTATTTTCTTCGTCTCGTTGATCCGTGTAGACGGAAATAAAGCCATCAAAGCGAATAACAGATCCTGTTGCTCGTAGATTTGCACGATTTTCTCCTTGCTGTGCTTCAATTTCAACGGTTGTACGTTCAATGTCAGCAGAACGCATTTGGCTGGCAATAGCACGCTTCCATATCAGCTCATAGAGCTTTGCTTGATCGCTATCGAGAAAATTACGGACTTGACTAGGATTGCGTTGAAAATCTGTTGGACGGATCGCTTCGTGTGCTTCCTGTGCATTTTTTGCCTTTGTTGAATAAAAACGTGGTTTTTCAGGAATATAGTCTTTACCGAAAGTTTCATGAATAACTTTTCGTGCTGAATCAATAGCTTCTGGTGCTATTTGCACACCATCGGTACGCATATAAGTAATAAGCCCTGCCGTTTCACCATTAATTTCAATGCCTTCATAAAGCTTTTGGGCAATTTGCATAGTGCGAGAAGCTGAAAATCCTAATTTTGAAGAAGCTGCTTGTTGCAGTGTGGAGGTTGTAAATGGAGGAAAAGGATTTCTCTTTGTAGGTTTTGCTTCAACACTGAGTGTATGATATTGGGCTTGCTCCAACATAAGGCGAATTTGGTCTGCTTGTTCTTGAGATTGAATATCAAGCTTGCCTATTTTTCTTTGATTAAACATTGTCAATCTTGCTTGGAAACTATCATTTCGGATGGTTTTTAACTGTGTTGTAATGGACCAATAATCTTCTTTGATAAAATGTTCTATTTCTGATTCACGATCACAAATAATACGCAAAGCAACCGATTGAACGCGTCCTGCTGAACGGGCACCAGGAAGTTTCCGCCATAAAACAGGTGAAAGTGTAAAACCAACGAGATAATCAAGAGCGCGACGTGCAAGATAAGCATCTACAAGTGATGTATCAATATCACGTGGATTGTTCATAGCATCAAGCACAGACTTTTTGGTGATGGCATTGAAGACAACTCTTTTAATAGGTTTATCTTTTAAAACTTTTTTTTGACGGAGAACATCCAGAATATGCCATGAAATAGCTTCCCCTTCACGATCAGGGTCTGTTGCTAATATAAGGCTATCGGCTTCTTTAACGGCTTTTGCTATTTCATTTAAACGTTTAGCGGCAGCAGAATCTATATCCCATTTCATAGAAAAATCTTGATCCGGTAAAACAGAACCATCTTTTGCAGGCAAATCACGAACATGTCCAAATGATGCGACAACTTTGTATTGAGATCCAAGATATTTATTAATTGTTTTTGCTTTTGCTGGAGATTCAACGATAACGATATTCATAATTTTACCCAAATATTGAAATAAAAATTTTTTTATAAACGCCTTTTACGCGAATAGCTAATGCCAATTGCTTAAGAGCACATAAAAAAATATTAGCCATATAAAAAACATGAATATTGTACAACTTATGATTGTCATTATTAGAATACACCCTATATAGAATTACACGATTTATTTTCCACTGTTATTACAAAAACATACGGCGAAATACTAAGACGTCTATTGAGAGGTAGGAGGGGAAATGCTCAAGGATAGAGGATTATGTTTATAAATCATTTAAAAGTTATCCAATATATTACAGACATGTCAAAGCAAATGAATCAGATGGCGCGTCAGGCGCATAGTCCGCTTTTAGCATTGCTTTTGGATATGGTTGCCAAAGAAGGGCAAAGCATTATTAATAGTGCTGAGGCTCTTGGGGAAGATCAAGATTCGACAATGACACACAACCACCAGAGTGTCGAATAAGCTTTCCAGCAAGGTCGAGTTCTACCAACAAGAGGTAGAGAGCTGGGAGTGAAACACCTGAGTGGATACTAAGTGTGTCTAAATCGATTGGCGTTGTTGAAAGAGCGGAGAGAACTGCTGCACGTGCTGCATTGTCATCTGCTGAAGAGAGACCGCTGTTTTTTTCATCTGCTAAATTAAAATTCTCCTTTTCAAGTTGTAAAGAGGATGGTTCCTCAAAAAAATTGAGTTGCGAATTTGGAAGCGGTGAAATTAATGGCGTAAGTGTTTCTATAATGTCAGAAGGATGTGTGGTGAGTAGAGCACCGTCTTTGATAAGATTGTTTGTACCAACAGATCTTGGATCAAGTGGAGAACCGGGAATGGCAAAAATTAACCGTCCCATTTCAGCTGCTTGACGTGCGGTAATTAAGGACCCTGAGCGCAGGGCTGCCTCTACAACCAAGAGACCAAGTGATAGAGCTGCAATAATACGGTTTCTTCTTGGAAAATCGATAGCACGCGGCTTCCAAGAAATGGGCATTTCGCTGATGATGGCTCCACCGTTGGCGATAATATCTTCGTGCAACTTTTTATTTTCAGGAGGATAGATATGATCAATTCCTCCAGCCATGACTGCAACAGTTCCTGTTTTTAAACTTGCTTGATGCGCAACGCTATCAATTCCACGAGCGAGCCCAGAAATTGTTACAAAGTCTGCTTCTCCGAGAAAACGCGCAAATTGAGCCGTAAGCTTTTTCCCAGCAGCTGAAGCATTTCGAGAACCTATAATTCCAATAGAAGTTTTTTGAAAAATTGAAATATTACCTTTGATAGCAATAAGCGGCGGAGGGGCTTCTGTAACCTTAAGAAAAGCTGGATAGTCTGGTTCGCCCACACCGATGAACCGAATATCTAATCTTTCAGCTTCTTGCATTTCTTTTTCTGCATCTTCTAAGCTTGCTATTTTTATAGATACAGAACCACCACCTTTTCTACTAAGCTCTGGCAGCGCTGCCAGAGCATTTTCTGCTGTTTTATAATGATCAATGAGATTGCGAAAACTAACAGCTCCAATATTTTCACTGCGCAATAACCGTAACCAACTTAGACGTTGACGATCAGTAAGCAGGATTCCTTTATTTATCTCCGTGTTGCGTACCAATCTTACTTTCTTCCCCAATTAATAATCTACTGATATTTGCAGAATGTTTTATAAACACAAATACGCTCATCACAATCAGCATACAATAGAAATAAGAAGCGGAAAAATAAAAAACAAATATCGGTGTGATCGTAACAGCAATAAGCGCAGATAATGAAGAATAACGCATGAGAAGAAAAATCGCACTCCATACAATAATAAAAATAATTGCTGCGGGCCAATAGATTCCTAAACAGACCCCTAGATAGGTAGCAACACCTTTGCCACCTTTAAATTTAAGCCATACGGGGAAAAGATGTCCTAAGAAAGTAAAAAAACCCGCTAGAGAAACAAGTATACTATTGTCTAGCGGATTACTAAAAAACTTTATAATCAAAACAACGATAGTTCCTTTTAACATATCACAAAGAAGTGTTAGAGCAGCAAGCTTTTTATTTCCTGTTCGTAAAACATTTGTTGCTCCAATATTGCCGGAACCGATTGTTCTTATATCACCAATTTTGAACAATCTCGTAAAAAGAAGACCAAATGGAATCGAGCCAATGAGATAAGATATGAGGAAAATAAACCATGGAGTGGACTGAAAAAATATTTCTGCTTCATTCATTAAGAATCTCATTAAGTTTGTTGATCAAGTTTAAAAACGGATTTCCCTTTCACAAAGGTCTGGAGCACACGTCCTTGAAAACGTGCATTATCAAAAGGGGTATTTTTTGAACGTGAATAGAGCTTCTCTTTCGAAACAACCCATGGTTCTTCAAGATCAACCACAATAAAGTCTGCATGAGCACCTTTTTTGAGTGTTCCTGCATTGAGTCCAAAGAGCTTTGCAGGCGCCGTTGACAAAAGTTCCGTTATCCGTAGAAGAGATAGGCTATCATCATGATAAAGGCGTAAGGCTGCGCTCAATAAGGTCTCCATACCAATAGCGCCAACTGCCGCGTCATTAAATGGTAAATGTTTTTTGTCGATACTCTGAGGATCATGAGAAGAGACAATAACATCTACAGTCCCATCCTTTATTGCTTCAATCATTGCTATACGGTCTTCTTCTGTACGCAATGGGGGCATTAAGCGAAAAGAGGTGCGATATTCACCAATGTCATTTTCATTGAAAGATAAATGATTAATAGATACACCCGCTGAAATTTTCTCACTGCGTTTTTTACCTAAACGAAGTGCATCAGCAGAGAGTGCTGTCGATATTTGAGCGGCATGATAGCGTGTTTGCGTTAATACTGCTAATCGCAGATCTCTTTCAAGTGGAATAACTTCTGCTTCGCGAGGGATGCCAGAAAGACCAAGCCAACTGGCAAGCAGTCCTTCATTCATCACACCTTGCCCTGTAAGATCTTTATCTTGCGTTTCATGCATCAATGGAACATCAAAATCGCGTGCATAAGTCATTGCACGCCGCATAACAGATGAATTTTGAAGTGTTTTTTTGCCTTCACTAAAAGCAACGGCTCCTGCATCTTTGAGCAAACCAAATTCGGTTATTTCTTGTCCGTTGAAACCTTGTGTGATTGAAGCAACGGGATAAATATTGACCAATGAGATTTCCTGTGCTGTATGCGTAATAAATTTAATCAGAGCAATATTATCAATAACTGGATGCGTGTTTGGCATCATAAGAAAGGAAGTAATACCACCTGCTGCGGCCGCTTGACTTGCTGATGCAATTGTTTCACAATGCTCATTCCCTAATTCTCCAACAAAAACGCGCGCATCAACGAGTCCAGGGAGAATTGCTTTGTTTTGTGCGTTAATAACTTCTGCTTCTTCAGGGAATCCCTGATTCAGAGCTTCTTTTCCAGCGGCTATAATTCGTCCATTTTCAACAATAACTGTACCAATTTCATCGATTGTGCGCGAAGGATCAATAATACGAGCATTTTGAAAAACAATTGGTTTTATCATTTTTTTTCTCCACTGATCTTTGCGCGTGAATCTAATAAAGCCTCCATGACAGCCATACGCACTGCAATTCCCATTTCTACTTGTGTATGAATCATACTTTGTGGTCCATCTGCTATGTCGGATGCAATCTCTACACCACGGTTTAATGGGCCAGGATGCAGAATAATAGAATCATTTTTGGCATAGGCTAAATTTTCTTTATGTAAGCCAAAATAATGGAAATATTCACGCGTAGAGGGAATAAAAGAGCCTGTCATCCGTTCATGCTGTAAGCGCAACATCATGATAACGTCAGCATTTTTAAGACCTTCTTTCATCGTGTTAAAAACCTCAACACTCATATGAGCGATTTCTGCGGGTAAGAGTGTTGAGGGAGCAACAGCACGAACACGAGCACCCAAAGCATTAAGACACAAGATATTGGAACGGGCAACACGTGAGTGTAAGATATCTCCGCAAATCGCAACAGTTAATCCTTCAATACGACCTTTTGCCCTTTTAATGGTTAGAGCATCTAATAAAGCTTGGGTTGGATGTTCATGAGCACCATCACCTGCATTAATAACACAACAATCAACTTTTTGCGCTAATAAAGCTGCCGCTCCTGCACTGTTATGGCGAAAAACCAGTATATCTGGCTTCATTGCATTGAGAGTTGTAGCTGTATCAAGTAATGTTTCTCCCTTTTTTACAGATGAGTTGCCGATCGCAAGACTCATCACATGTGCACCTAGCCTTTTACCCGCTAATTCAAAAGAAGATTGTGTTCGCGTAGAGGCTTCAAAAAAGAGATTAATTTGAGTCCGTCCATGCAAAGTAGATTTTATTTTATCAATTTTGTTAGAAAGGATAACATTTGCTTCTGCACGATCAAGCAATGTATTAAGATCTTGTACACTCAGATCTTTAATAGCTAAAAGATGTTGATGAGGGAAAAGTGGAAAAAAATTATCTTGAATCATAGCATTCTTCTTTATCTCTCTCTAAACAGGTTAAACAAGCATTTGTTTGAATATGATAAATGTTTCTTAACTCTAAAAAGACAAATAGTCTATGATATGAATGATTTGAATGTAGGAATATACCTATGAGTGCTGTATCTGCGCAAAATACTCGTCGAAAAAATACATTTCTTAGCGATACGCTTATGTTTCGTATTGCTTCTACTTTGCCTAAGTTTTTGTTAGCAAGTTTTGAAGAAATAGGGGATTTTGCCGCGAGTCGAGAAGCATGGAAACTTTCTTGCTTAGCGAATCGTTATAAGCCTTTATTATGCTATAATGATGAATGGGGGCAACCAACGGAAAAATTAGAGATCCATTCTTCCTATCAAGCTCTTCAACAATATTCTAGACAAGCAGGTTTGGTTACCTCACTTTGGGAAAATGCGAGTTCAGAAAATGGAGTACGCTATCAAGCGCGTGCGATTCGTTTAGCTTTATCTGCTGGTTTAGAAACAGGACATTTGAATGAAGTTATCATAACGAGTGCAGCTATTGCTGTTTTAATTAGTGATATTGAGCTCTTCAAAAAATGGCAAAATGTACTTTTATCACGCCAATATGATTCTTCATCAAAGCCTATTCATCATAAAAAGGCTGCTTCTCTAACTTGTGCATTTGACGATATTGAAAAATACGCTTTCAATTTTCCAAGTGTTAAGAAAATTTCTTTCGATGAAAGTATGGAACGTGATCTATATCGTTTAAATGTTGTAAAAACCAATGTTATTAATCCTACCGCTGACGGATATCTTGTTAGTGCAGATTTAAATGGTCATTTAAGTTGTTTTTTTATTCCACGCATACAAGAAAATGGCGCATTAAATGGATCTATATCGATTCGTCATTTAATTCAGCGTTCTGGAGAACTTTTAACACCAGAGGGGGTTGTCGATTTCCAAGGCAGTTATGGCTGGCTTTTGGGAAATGCTGGAGAAGGGCTTAAAGTTATTAAAGATATCGAGACGATGATGCGTTTCGATCAATCTGTCATATCGGCAGGTGTTTTACGAGCGGCTCTTCAATTTGGTATAGATTTTTTCCGGAAAAAAATGCCCAATCAGCCGTTACCTCCACTGACAGAACGTATTTTTGCAGATATTGCATTAGATATAGCTGCCTCACAAGCATTGGTTTTGCGTTTAGCGAGAGCATTTGACAATGCAGCAAATGACCGTTCTGAAGCCGCTTTTGCCCGTATTATGACACCTATTATTGCTTATCATGTAAGTCAATTGGTTGTGCCTATTATTGGTGAAATTATTGCACAACTTGGTATTGAAAGTTTTATAGAGAATAATCCATTATCACAAATGTTGCATAATGGGCCTGCGCGAATTGTGAGAAATAGTTCTGCTAATCAATTGGTAAAGGATGCCATTCTTATTGCTGAAAAAGCACCGGGATTGTTTCAGAAATTGTTGGAAAAAATTGCTCTTGATATTGGGCCAGCGGGACCCCGAGCAATTGAAATCATTAAGTCAGCAGGTGATATGGCATCAGCAAATGAAGGTGCAGGAAGGTTTTTTGTTGAACAGGTAGCTTATGCAGCAGCAGCAGCAGCATTACGTTCTACAGACATAGAACATGTTGCAAATGCCTATATGGAAAGCCGCCTTGGGGGACAATGGAGATCTTCTTACGGGATGCTCATCGCACGATATAATGCAGGGCATTTGCTCAATGTCCTCTATCCTTCCATATGATGAAAGTGTTGAATTCTATTGAGAGCACCTTGCAATATAAAAGCGGCGGCTGCCGAATCAATACGGCTTGCTCTTTTAGCGCGCGATACATTCATTTCTAAAAGAGACCGTTCCGCAGCAATTGTTGATAAACGTTCGTCCCAAAAAACAAATGGAATTTTTGTATAAGCTTTCATATTGCTCACAAAAGCTCTGGTTGCTTGAACACGAGAGCCACTACTTCCATTCATGTTAAGAGGTAAGCCAATGATAATAACGCCTACATTTTCACGGTCAAAAATTTTAATAAGTGTGTAAGCATCTTCTGTAAATTTTTTTCGCTGTAGTACAGGACGCGGATTTGAGACAGTCAGCCCCATATCAGAAATGGCAATTCCGATAGTTTTTGTCCCTAAATCTAAGCCTGCTATTGTTTGTCTAGGCAAAAGATGTGTTATAACTTCATCTATATTAATAACAGTCATAAGGGGATAATACGTTTTTTAATGTTTCAGATCTATAGTTATATTCTTTATTCATGTTATCTAATATTCTTGCACTTACAAGTGCAGCCTTGTATAGCCAGAATAAAGATCAATAAATAAACAAAAAAGCAGAAAGGCGCAAAGAGTATGTCTGTTGATCAAGAGACAGTCAAGCGGATAGCACATTTAGCAAGGATTGCCCTCCACGATGATGAGATAGAACCTGTGACAAAAAAATTCAATGCTATTTTAGGTTTTGTAGAACAATTGAATGAAGTTGATGTCAGTGGAATTGAGCCATTAACATCTGTGATGCCAATGACTCTACGAATGCGTGAAGATAGTGTTACAGATGGTGATAAAGCAGCAGATATTGTAGCCAATGCTCCTGTTACAGAAGAAAATTTTTTTCTTGTCTCAAAAATTGTTGAGTAATTTTTTATATTTTTGAAATTTGAGAACCAATATGACTGATTTAACAACCCTCACAATTGCGCAAGCTCGTGATGCTTTAACAAAGAAGAATCTCAAAGCAACAGAATTAACGGAAGCTTATTTACAAGCAATAGAATTAGCTAATCCAATTTTGAATGCTTATGTAACAATAACAGCAGAACAGGCAATGAAAATGGCTGCTGAATCAGACAGTCGCTTAGCGAAAGGGCAGGGAGGGCTTTTAGAAGGAATCCCCTTGGGGATTAAAGATCTTTTTGCAACCTATGGTGTTCATACTCAAGCCTGTTCACATATCCTTGATGGTTTTAAACCGCACTATGAATCAACTGTCACAGCTAATTTATGGCAAGACGGTGCTGTGATGTTAGGAAAACTTAATATGGATGAGTTTGCTATGGGCTCATCCAACGAAACATCATATTATGGCCCCGTTATTAGTCCATGGAGAAAAAAAGGCTCGAATGAAAAACTCGTACCCGGTGGTTCATCGGGAGGATCTTCTGCCGCTGTTGCTGCACAAATTTGTGCTGGGGCAACAGCAACAGATACAGGTGGCTCAATACGTCAACCAGCAGCTTTTACTGGAACTGTAGGAATAAAGCCAACTTATGGACGTTGTTCGCGATGGGGCGTTGTCGCGTTTGCTTCATCTCTTGATCAAGCTGGACCTGTTGCCAGAGATGTTCGTGATTGTGCTATCTTACTCAGATCAATGGCCTCTTTTGATGAAAAAGATTCTACTTCCGTCAATTTACCAGTTCCTGATTATGAAAGTTATCTTGGTCAATCAATCAAAGGAATGAAAATAGGTATTCCAAAAGAATATCATGTGGATGGAATGTCTCCAGAAATTATTGAGCTTTGGCAAAAAGGAATAAATTGGTTAAAAGAAGCAGGTGCTGAGATTAAGGATATTTCTTTGCCTCATACAAAATATGCTCTACCTTCTTATTACATTATAGCTCCTGCAGAAGCCTCTTCTAATTTAGCGCGTTATGATGGTGTGCGTTTTGGTTTGCGCATGCCTGGAAAAGACATCATTGAGATGTATGAAAATACACGTTCTGTTGGTTTTGGTAATGAAGTTAAGCGGCGTATTTTGGTGGGGACTTATGTCCTTTCATCTGGTTATTATGATGCCTGTTATCTAAGAGCTCAAAAAGTAAGAACACTCGTAAAACGTGATTTTGATCAATGTTTTGCTTCAGGCATTGATGCTATTTTGACACCAGCAACACCAACACCTGCTTTTGGTATTGCTGATGAAAAAATAAAAACTGATGCTGTAGCAATGTATCTTAATGATATTTTTACGGTACCAGTCAATATGGCTGGTTTACCAGGAATTTCTGTTCCTGCTGGTCTGTCATCAAATGGTTTACCTCTAGGATTGCAATTGATTGGTAAACCTTTTTCTGAAGAAGTCATTTTTCAGATAGCGCATATTATTGAACAAGAAGCAGGAATATTCAGTGCAGAAAAATGGTGGATGTAATAGTCAAAATTCACAAAGGAGCATTTCTCATCCTTATGAGAAATGCTTTTTTAGAAGGTGGAGGGAATGAGCTCTATTTCCTTAATTCGTAGTCTTTATCCACCAAGATAGGCTTCTTTAACACGCGAATCAGAGAGCATAGTTTTTCCTTCACCGTGAAATAAAATATGTCCTACCTCTAAAATATAAGCATAGTCAGCTATGGAAAGTGCAGCAAATGCATTTTGTTCAATAAGAAGAACAGTTTTTCCCATATCATTAATTTTTCGAATAATAGAAAAAATTTCTCGAACGAGAAGTGGCGCTAACCCCAACGAGGGTTCATCTAATATGACCATATCAGGATTGCTCATGAGTGCACGGCCCACAGCAACCATCTGTTGTTCACCACCTGACATTGTTCCTCCCAACTGTTTTGCTCTTTCACGTAGGCGCGGAAAAAGGTCAAATATCCATTCAATATCACGGGAAATTCCCTGCTTATCGTGACGAATATAAGCACCTAGATGAAGATTCTCTAAAACAGTGAGATGGGGCATGATACGTCGTCCTTCAGGACTTAGAGCAATCCCTAATCGCAAAATCTCTTCTGGTGATTTTTTAATAATAGATTTGCCATTATAGGTAATTTCTCCATAAACAGAGCGATTAAGTCCTGTAATAGAACGTACAATACTGCTTTTTCCTGCACCATTGGCTCCAATTAAAGTGACAATACTGCCCCGCTTTATGGACATAGAAAGATTTTGGACAGCTTTAATGGCGCCATAATGAACGTAAAGATTTTTTATTTTAAGAATATCCATAAACATCTCCGCCAAGATAAGCTTCAATAACTTTAGGGTTATTACGAATTTCATCTGGTGTACCATTGGCAATGCAACAGCCATATTCCATAACCAAAATATGTTGGCAAAGCCCCATAACCACTTTCATATCGTGCTCAATAAGAAGAATTGTAAGATCAAAGTCTTTTTGCACTTTTGCGATGAATTTTCTAAGATCTTCACTTTCTTGTGGGTTCATGCCAGCAACAGGTTCATCAAGAAGAAGCAATTTGGGCTTTGTGGCTAACGCGCGTGCAATTTCTAGACGTCGTTGCACACCATAAGGTAAAGCTGTTGCCGATTGATTGGCAAGGTGATCAAGTTGTAGCTGTTCAAGGAGCTCCAAGGAATTTTTATAAACTTCCTTCTTTTCTTTCATTGCTTTTGAAAAAAATAGAGCTGAAGAAAACCAAGGATATTTTTGTCGAACATGCGCTCCTACCATAACATTCTGCAAAACCGTTAACCCTGAAAAAAGACGAATATTTTGAAATGTTCTGGCAATATGGCTTCTACAGATAATATAAGGAGACGCTCCAGAAATTTTTTTCTCATCAAAAAGAATGATGCCGCTTGTAGGAGCATAAAATCCAGAAATCATATTGAAAACTGTTGTTTTTCCAGCACCATTGGGACCAATTAACCCAGTAATACTTCCTCGTTTAATTGCCATATTAACATTATTTACAGCAACTAATCCGCCAAAACGCATTACAATATTATTGAGTGAAAGGATGTTGTCGTTCATAGCTTTCCCTCAGTATTAGAAAGCTTTTTGCGTTTCAAAAAGCTATAAATTCCATTCCATGAGAATTCTCGTTGTCCCATTAACCCTTTTCTCCAAAACAAGATAATTACCAGCAATAAAAGAGAAAAAACAACCATACGAAGTCCTGGGGTTTCTGGAATATGTATAAAACCTAAGTCAAATGGACTTTCAATAATACGAAGCCATTCAAGCATTACTGTAATAATAATGCTGCCAATAATGCTCCCTGTAATTGAACCGAGACCACCAGCAACAACAATCATCAAAATATTAAAAGTCAAAAGAAAATTAAACATTTTTGGATCAATGGTTGAAATAAGAGCCGCCATTAATGCGCCACCTATACCTGCAAAAAACGCTCCAACAGTAAAAGAAAAACTACGGTAGAAAAAAGCGTTAATTCCCATAGTTTTCGCAGCTATTTCATCATCACGGATAGCACGTAATACGTTACCAGTATTGCTTTGCAGTAAGAGGACAATAAAGAGAACAGTAAATGCTAGCCAACCGTAGTTCCACCATAATGTTGCATTTTGAGGTATTCCTTTGATTCCCAAAGAGCCATTTGTGAGCGATGTTGCGTTCGTAATGACAATGCGAATAATTTCTGCAAAACCTAATGTTGCAATTCCAAGATAATCACCACCAAGACGCAATATTGGTAAAGCAATCAATAAACCTACAACTGCAGCACACAAACCACTTACAACAACAGCGATAAAAAAAGGTAACTGTAAATGGTATAATGGTTCAGCAATAGGATCAAGAATCCACATCATTTCTTTTTGTTCAGGGGAAAGAAGTAAAATTGCGCAAACATAAGCACCAATAGCCATAAATCCAGCATGTCCAAGAGAAAACATACCTGTGAAACCGTAAATCAAATTAAGCGAAATTGCCAATATCGCATTAATAGCAATCAGATTTATGATACGAAGCGTATAGTCATTAAAATGGCTATCAGCATAAAATAAAAAACCTATAAAAACGAAAATACTTATACACGATAAAACAGTTGTCGCTGACTTCGCCATTAGATTTTCTCCTGACTTCTTTTACCCATTAATCCTGTGGGCAATATCAATAAAATCAGAATCAATAAAATGAAAGCGAAGGCATCTCGATATCCAGATAGCGCGGGAAAAAATGCGATAATCATAATTTCAATAAACCCTAATAACAATCCTCCCAACATTGCACCTGGTATCGAACCAATACCTCCGATAACAGCAGCGATAAATGCTTTGAGACCAGGAAGAACACCCATATAAGGCTGAATTTGAGGATAACGTAAAGACCACATAATGCCTGCTATGGCGGCAAGAGCTGAGCCTATTCCAAATGTAAACGCAATAACTTTATTGACAGACACACCCATCAAACGTGTTGTTTCAATATCATGGGAGATTGCGCGCATAGCAAGACCCGGTTTTGTTTTATGGATAATCCATAATAGTAATAAAATAAGAATTAATGACACAAAGGGAACGATCAAAGACATGGGAGCAATTCTGATGATACCATCTGCTCCTGATCCTAGATGCCATAAAAATGGTGTTACAAGAAAATCTGGCTGTTGTACACCTTTCGGAACACCACTAAAGAGTACAGTAGCAAGATTTTCAATAAAAAAAGAAACACCGATTGCACCGATAAGTGCCGAAATACGCGGAGCATGGCGTAGAGGTTTATAAGCAAATTGATCAACAGCAACACCCACAGCACTTGTAATAAAAATGGAAAAACAGAGAGCTAAAGCCCAAATCGGTGTAAAATCTTGTGGGGAAATTTTAAAATAATAAACAAATCCTAGCGCAAGAATTAAAAAAGTAGCAATCCAATAAATTGGAGGACGCCTTTTAAAGCCTATAAAGACCGAATAATAAACAAGAGCAGCAAGGAACAAAAGAAGAAAAGCTGCCCAAGCAGGCATAAAGCCAATTGTGGAAAAGAAAACAAAATATGCTCCCAGCATAAAGATATCACCGTGAGCAAAATTAATGAGTCTCAGTATACCGTAGACCATGGTGTAGCCAATAGCAATAAGCCCATAAAGAGATCCCAATGCCAGTGCATTAAAAAAGTACTGGATGAACATTTCAGTGCTCATCTCTCATCCTTCCACATTTGTTAATTTACATAGGACAATAAGAAATTTCTAAGTTTTTGGTTGAGAAAAAGATCCTCAACCAATTCTTGCATTTTAATAAGTACAACTTTTTAATTAAAAAGCAGGTTTAACTTCTTCTAAATAAACACGTTTTCCATCCTGTATTTTAATGATACCAATAGGAATTTTAGGATTATGATTTTCATCCATTGACATATCCCCAAAGGGGGTAGGAAAATCTTTTAATTGGCTAAGTGCGATAGTAATTTTTTCACGATCAGTGCTACCAGCATTTTCAATAGCCTTCATGAACATCATATAACTCGTGTATCCCAAAACAGAATTGATATTTGGTTCTTTGTCAGGGTAAGCTTTTTTCCATTCTTTTGTGAATTCTTGCGCAGCTACTGACATATTTGGCATATCCTCACTATAGGGAAGTGTCGTATGTAAGAAACCTTCTGCAGCTTTTCCTGCAATCGTAATGGTTTCTGGATTATCCATAGCATCTCCACCCATAATTTGAAACTTAGCCCCTAATTCTCGTGCTTGTTTCATGATGATAGCACCTTCAGAAAAGTAAGATGGAATGAATAAGATATCAGGTTTCTGGGCGATAATTTGCGTGAGAACAGCTGAAAAGTCCTGATCTCCAGAATTATAATTTAAATTTGAGATAACTTCACCACCTAATTTTTTGAAAGCACGCGTAAAATAACTTGCAAGACCAATAGCATAATCGCTTGAAATATCTTTAAGGATAGCAGCCTTTTTTGCGTGTAAAGTTTGGCTTACATAAGTTGCGATTCCTACTCCTTGATAGGAATCAATAAAGCAAGCACGAAAGTAATATTTTTTACCCTGTGTAACAAGGGGACTTGTTGAGGACGTTGCAATGGTTGGAGTCTTTGCCTTTTCAGATATTTCACCACCTGCTAACGAGAGCGAAGAACCATAGCTACCAATGATTCCACTCACTTTTTCACTTGCTGTTAAACGCATAACAGCATTAGCCGCTTCTACTTTATCAGACTTATTATCAATAATAACAAGTTCTACTTTACGTCCTAAAATTTCTGGAACTTTTTTATGGGCTAATTCTATACCTCTAATTTCAAGCTGACCTCCAAATGCATTTTGACCACTTAATGGAAGATAAACACCAATCTTAATAGGTTCACTCGCATAAACATTTGCTGTAAATGCCATAAATGCTGCGATTATCGTAAGGATTTTCTTCAATTGCATTGCGCATTTTCCTTAATTGAATTGTCGTTTTTTCACCTTATATTGAACTTCTTCATCATGCAAGTTACACATTAATCAAAATATCATTATGTAAAAAAACTTTTATATGACCTCTTTTGTAGGGCACTTCTTGTAAGGTATGTAAAGTGTACAATCAAATAGTTTTATAAATATTCATGTTGATATTCTCTGACATGAACATAGAAGATACGACAATGTGGGGAAATCTTATCTTGGGGCTTGCGTGTTGATACAAGAGCAATGTTTACTTAAACCTAGAGAATCAATATCGTACAATTTATAAGCTACAGGATCACGTTATTATGACGAGTAAGGATGCATTAAAGGATTGTTCCCCATCTGAGGATAGTATAGGTGCTTGTGGGGAGATTATCGAAATCAGTGGTGTCATTAAGTGGTTTGATGGTAGTAAGGGGTATGGATTTATTGTACCTGATTTACCTCATTTCCCCGATATATTATTGCATGTTACAGTAATGCGAAGGGATGGTTTTCAAACAGCTTTGGAGGGAGCTAAAGTCATTTGTGCTGTGGAAAAAACTGAACGAGGATTAAAGTGCGTTCAGGTGAAATCCATAGATTGTTCTTCAGCAATTCATCCATCAGAAGTTCCAGCCCGTACTCATGTTGTTGTTACTCCAGAAAGTGGACTAGAACGAGCAATTGTTAAATGGTTTAATCGTGACAAAGGATATGGTTTTCTTAGCCGTGGGCAAGGAACGGAAGATATTTTTATTCATATGGAAACATTGCGCCGTTTTGGTTTAGCAGAGCTTCGTTCCGGTCAAGTTGTTCTTGTACGTTTTGGTAAAGGAGAAAAAGGTTTAATGACAGCAGAGATTTATCCGGATATAGGCATTCCTTTAGCTACGCATTAAATTTCACGAGTGAAATCAGTATGTTTTCTGTATTTTTAAAGGTTATTGTTTCATAAATTGCTATAGAAGTATATTTTTAAAGAAAATATAGCTCTCGTGAATCTATAAACCAAATGAAGGAAATTGTGCATATTACGTTGAAAGAAACTAGAAAATAACAAGGAAGCAATTCTCTTGTTTTTTGACTTTTAAACTCTGGTACTTTTTATTTTATAAACAAAATTTAAAATTTTTCTGTGGTGGAGACAAGAATGTTAAGGCCTTTTAAAAAGGGGCATATTGTTTTATTGGTGATGCTTTTTATGCTAGATATGCGTGTTGTTGTAGCAAAGGAGCCCATAGAGATTCCTGTGCATCCGATTCCTTTAGAAATACATACAAAGCAAGGTCCGGTTTTTTATAAGGCAGAGATTGCTTTTACGCCATCTCAAGCAGCAGCTGGTTTAATGTATCGAACTGATTTTCCACGCGATCGTGCAATGCTCTTTAAGCAGCTAAAAAGTTCTCAATCGGGAGATGAGCAGAAAATTTTTATGTGGATGGCAAATACCCCTTTACCTTTAGATATGATTTTTTTAAACTCTGAGGGAATTATTGTATCGATTGTTGAAAATACTTCTCCATTTTCAACAAAGACCATTTCATCAGAAGTTCCTGCAGCTTTTGCACTTGAGATTAACGCTGGTGAAGTTTCTGAAAAAAAGATACAAAAAGGGCAACGTGTTATTCATCCTGTACTTTGTGGAAAGTGCAATAAAAAATGACCGCTGAAGATATTCGTTTTTTTGAATATAATGGTTTGCGATTTGCTTATCGAGAAGAAGGGCAGGGCGCGCCTATTTTGTTGATCCATGGTTTTGGATCTTCTGCACGGGTGAATTGGTATGCAACGGGTTGGTTTCGTATTCTCACTGAAGCAGGATATCGTGTTATTGCTCTTGATAATCGCGGTCACGGAGATTCAGTTAAAAGTTATGATCCTGTCTTTTATACACCTCAAGCTATGGCTGGCGACGCTGTAAAGTTACTACAGCATTTAGAGTTATCTAAAGCTCATGTTATGGGATATTCTATGGGGGCTCGTATTAGTGCTTTTATGGCTCTTTTGCATCCAACATATGTACACAGTGTTATTTTTGGTGGTTTAGGTATTGGTATGGTGACGGGAGCAGGAAATTGGGAGCCCGTTGCTGAGGCCCTTTTAGCAGAAGATATTTCCACCATTACCAATGCACGCGGTTTAATGTTCCGTAAATTTGCAGATCAAACGAAAAGCGATAGACGTGCTCTTGCTGCTTGTATCATCACATCAAAACAGGAGTTAACGGCGTCTGAAGTTTACAAAATCAAACAACCAGCACTTGTTGCTGTTGGTTCATTAGATGAAATTGGCGGTGCTGCAGAGCCATTGGCAGCTTTGTTGCCTTGTGGTGAAGCTATATCAATTCCTGATCGAGATCATATGCTTGCTGTAGGCGATAAAGTTTATAAAAAAGGTGTTATCGATTTTCTTTCTCGTTATCCTATAAAATAAGAATTCTTCATAGCTTTTAGAATTTACAGAAATACCCAATATTTTTATCTCGTATAAATTAAAAAAGCTTATTTAAAAATCTTTCTTTTGTGACATAAGTTTTTATAAAGAATGAAAAGAAAAATAAACTCTTATTAGCTTATTTTGTATATTTTTCAGAGATGTAACTCTTCTAAGATTAGATAATTATACTTTAAAAGTTATTAAAAAGAATTATTTTTGAATGATGTAATAAATATTTTTTGCTAAAAAATGTAGTTTTAAATAAAAAAATATTGTTATTTACATTTTTTATAAAAGGAACAAAATTATAAATTATTGATCAGTTTATTCTTACAAATATGCATTCTAAATACAGATGCTAAAATTGGAGATAAAGTAAAATTATTAAAAATATACAGTTTTTTTGCCATTTTTTAATCTATACGGGTATATTTAATAATGATAGACTCTTTTTATAAACGTTCTTTATGAATTTATAAAGAACGTTGTAAATATATGTAACATTAAGTAAATATTCAGATTATGCTTTTTTACTGACTTTACAGAATCATAAGAGTGTCTTATTTGCGCGACACGCAATTATTTTAATCGTTTCAAAAAACAGGAGAGCATAGTGAATGCTGATGAAATAAAAAAACTTGATCATTATTTTAAAAATATATTCCAAAACTCAGCATTGCAAGTCAGAGCACGGCCTAAAAAGAGTGATTCTTGTGAGGTTTATATGGGAGATGAGTTTTTAGGCATTATCTATCGAGATGATGATGAAGAAGAGCTCTCCTATAATTTTTCAATGGCTATATTAGATATTGATTTAGAAAATTGATTTGTTATTCATAGTTGAATGAAGTCTTTTTAACCCATAAGATTTATATAAGTTTTAACGCTTTAAAGCTCGTATGGTTATTTCGTGCAATAATAAGATGGTCATGGATAATAATGCCTAATGCATTTGCTGCATCTTTTAATCTATATGTCATTGTTATATCTGCATCAGAGGGGGTCGAATCGCCAGAAGGGTGATTGTGGACTAAGATAAGTCCTGAGGCGGATAACTCTAAAGCGCGAGAAATAACTTCACGAGGATAAACAGGGGTATGATCAATGGTTCCAGTTTGTTGCACCTCATCAGCAAGCAAGCCGTTTTTCTTATCAAGAAATAAAATACGAAATTGTTCACGTGTTTCGTGAGCCATAACAGCTTTACAATAAGCTAAAACTTTATCCCATGATGAAAAAATATCGCGTTTAAACAATTGCGCACGAGCAAGACGTCCAGCAACATCTGAAATAATTTTTAAATCAATTGCAGTGGCGGGACCACATCCTGGAATTTCTTGAAGTCGGTGAATGTCCGCTCCCAACACATCAGCTAATGAACCAAAACGCGCTATCAAATTTTTAGCTATGGGTTTTGTGTTTGCACGGGGTATTGTGCGAAAAAGCAATAATTCAAGATACTCATAATCTTCAATTGCATTTCCTTTTGACTTTAAATAGCGCTTCCGAAGACGTTCACGATGTCCTTGATAATGTTTATGAAGCTGTGCGTTTTTCTGAGGCTCTTCACTTTTTCTTTCTGATACTGGGGTGAGTGGAGAACTCGATGTTAATGCAAAGTGATTACTTTGAGTACCTTCCTTTTGATTTAATTTTTTAGCCATAACATCTCTACGTTGCGTTAGGTATGCGAATTTGGAATATAAAAAATATTTTTAGGAGATTGCGTAAATATTTCATATCCTTCATTTGTCACACCAATTGTATGTTCATATTGTGCTGTCAGAGAACGGTCACGGGTAACAGCAGTCCAACCGTCAGATAAAATCTTAACTTGTGGTTTACCAAGATTAATCATAGGCTCAATTGTAAACATCATACCTTGTTTTAATTCGACTCCTTCTCCAGGGTTTCCATAATGGAGGATATTGGGAGCATCATGAAAAAGCTGGCCGATACCATGTCCGCAAAAATCTCTCACAATTGAACAGCGTTCAGATTCTGCATACTGTTGAATGGCTGCCCCGATATCACCTGTCGTTGCTCCAGGCTTAACGACAGCGATTCCTTTCATAAGACTTTCATAGGTTATTTTTAGCAAGCGTTCTGCTGCACGCCTAATTTTTCCAACAGGATACATTCGGCTTGAATCCCCATGCCAACCATCAAGGATAAAGGTTACATCAACATTTACAATATCACCTTCTTGCAAAGGTCTTTTATTGGGAATGCCATGGCAGACAACGTGATTGATAGATGTACAGCATGAATGGCTGTATCCATGATAATTTAGATCAGCAGGAAGTGCTCCTCGCTTAGCACCAAAAACGAATACAAAATCATCAATTTCTTGCGTAGTAACGCCCGGCTTAATAATATCCGTAAGCGCATCAAGGCATTCTGCAGCAATACGACCAACTTCACGCATTTTAGCAAAAGCATAATCATCGAAAATGCGGATTTTTCCATTAAATTTTAAAGGGATTTTATTATATTCGATATACTCAGTCATTGTTTCTTCTATTTTCTATTTTTACTCTCTGAATCGGAAAAATGCCTTCTACACTTACATGACACTTTACAGCATAACATTCTACCCCTGATTTTAATGCTAAATCAAACTTACGTCCATAGAGTGGATCAAGATCATGACAAATTGTAAAAGCTGTGCAATCTTCTCGTTGAATAATATAAAGCATAGCAGCTCGTTTTCCTTGTTGTACAACTCCTATGAGCTCATCAAGGTGACGTGCACCACGTTTTGTTTCGCTATCAGGAAATTCTGCTAATCCTTTCTGACGAATAAAATGAACATTTTTGACTTCTAGGTAACAATCAGGAAGAATGTCATCTTGTAAAAGAAAGTCAATTCGTGATTGTGTCCCATAGCGTTGTTCTTTTAAAATTGTTTTATATCCACTTAATTCTGGTAGTAATCCGTTTTGAATTGCCTCTAACGCAAGCTTATTGGGTAAAGAAGTATTAATGCCAACCAAAGTATTATCGGCTTCAATAATTTCTAATTGATAGGCATATTTTCGTTTGATGTCGTTATGATAAGAAAGCCAAATATTGGAGTTGAAAGCTGTTAATCCAAGCATTGATCCTGTATTAGGTACAGACACGGTGAGGACATGCTGATCATCTTGTTGAACATCTGCAAGGAAACGTTTATAACGACGGATAAGCTTTGCAGGAAAAAGTTTGGGAATAAAGTGCATATCCCTTTTTAGGATTTATGATTTCATAATTCAACTGAGATTATGATTTGCAGGGGCTGTTTCCTATTAAAAGTAGATAAAATTGATGTAAAAAACGCTACGATATTGTTCACTTTAATGGCTTTTAAAATTTATTATTAGGTTTAGAAACTATTATCTTTGAATGAAAAGATAACATTGTCTATAATTTATTATTAAACAGCATTAGAGTATTGTGAAAAAGGTTTCGTAAAAAATAGTGGAGAGGGAGATAGTTTAAGTGAAACTAGGTAAGATTGATGGCAGGAACGAATAAGAATCGTGAAAATTTAACAAATGGTCCCATTATTATTTTAGTTGAACCGCAGCTTCCTGAAAACATTGGTATGGTCGCAAGGGCAATGGCGAATTTTGGGCTTTCTAAGCTTCGATTAGTCAAACCTCGAGAAATGTTTCCAAATGAAAAAGCTAGAGCTGCTGCAAGTAAAGCTGATCATGTCATTAACAATGCTGTGATTTTTAACACATTGCGTAATTCAATTGCAGATTTACACTATGTTTTTGCCACAACAGCACGTGAAAGATGTGGATTTAAAACTGTAAAAAGTGCTGTCGAAGCAGCAAGCGTATTACGTCAGCGTGAAAGTATCGGACATAAGACAGGTATTGTCTTTGGAAGAGAGAGATGGGGACTAGAAAATGATGAAATCAGCCTTGTTGATGAAATTATTACTTTTCCAGTTAATCCTGCTTTTGCGTCACTTAATATTGCGCAAGCGGTTCTTTTAATGTCTTACGAATGGATGAAAACTGGTTTAGAGAATGTCAGCGATACGGCATTTCGTGCCGCAGAGATGGAACCTGCAAATAAAACAATATTTCATGGTTTTTTATCTCAGTTAGAAGAGGCTTTGAATATCCGTGGGTATTTTAGACCCCCAGAACGCAAAGAAGTAATGATTGCAAATTTGCGCTCTGTTTTTACGCGCGCTAACTTTAGTGAACCTGAGGTTCGTTTATTGCGAGGCATTATATCTTCTTTGGATCATTTTTCGCCACAATATCCACGAGGGAGTAGAGCACCTGAAGAACGTGATCGTAAAAAAATTAAAAATAAGTGTGAAAACTAATGGATGAACGACCTGTTCTTTTTTTTGATAGCGGTATTGGTGGTTTAACAGTGTTTAGGGAAGCGCGTATTCTTATTCCTGAAATGCAATTTATCTATGTTGCTGATGATGCAGGATTTCCTTATGGAAATTGGAAAGAAAATATTTTGAAAGAGCGTATTTTGAAGATTTTTACAAATCTTTTAACACGCTACAATCCAGCTTTATGTGTGATTGCTTGCAACACTGTTTCTACACTGATGATAGCAGATTTACGACAGAATTTTCCTCATGTCCCTTTTGTAGGAACGGTTCCTGCAATTAAATCAGCTGCAGAACAAACAAAATCTGGTTTTATTTCCGTATTAGCGACTCCAGGAACAGTTAAACGTGCTTATACAAATGAATTAATTAACTCTTTTGCTGGACAGTGTCATGTTCAGCTTGTGGGAAGTAAAAAGCTAGCTGGACTTGCTGAAGATTATTTACGGGGAAAATCTATCGATTCAGAAGAGTTAAGAAAAGAAATCCTGCCATGTTTTGTGGAAAAAAATGGACAATATACGGATGTTATTGTTTTAGCCTGCACACATTATCCTTTTTTGATTAATTTCTTTCGTGAACATGCTTTATGGTCCGTTGAGTGGATTGATCCGGCGAAAGCGATCGCCAAACATATCAGATCTTTATTACCATTGTCGGGAGAAATACACCATCAATATATAAAGAAATATCAAGATTTTGCGTTGTTGACATCGAAAAATATCACTTCTTTAACGGAGAATTTGTTTAAAGGATTTGGCTTAAAACTCATGAAAGGAGTTGACTTTGGGTTACGAGACCAATAATGATGATCTGGCTATTTTTTCAAGAAAATAGCATTAATTGACGTGTCCCGTGGATAACTTTGCATATTGATATGTTAAGGTATTCTGTCAGTCTTTAGTATTTAAAGGCAGAGGAGGGCGCGTTTCCTTGGGATCTTAAGATCTCGTGTTTTATTTTATAAGGAAATGCGATGAGTAAACGCGAAACAACAAAGTATAAAATTGACCGTCGTATGGGAGAAAATATTTGGGGGCGTCCAAAATCTCCTGTCAATCGTCGTGATTATGGTCCAGGTCAGCATGGACAGCGTCGTAAAGGAAAACTTTCTGACTATGGGGTGCAGTTGCGCGCTAAACAGAAATTGAAAGGGTTTTATGGAGATATTTCAGAAAAACAATTTCATAAAACCTATGAAGAGGCTGCTCGTCGACGGGGCGATACTGGCGAAAATCTTATCGGTCTGTTAGAATCACGTTTGGATGCTGTTGTTTATCGTGCAAAATTCGTACCTACGATTTTTGCTTCTCGCCAATTTATCAATCACGGTCATGTTAATGTCAATGGGCGGCGCACAAACATTCAATCTTATCGTTGTAAACCAGGTGATGTTATTGAGGTTCGGGAAAAATCGAAACAACTTGTTTTAGTGTTAGAATCAGTGCAATTGGCAGAACGTGATGTCCCTGATTATATTGAAGCAGATCATAAACAAATGAAAGCAACCTTTACGCGTATTCCTGCTTTTGCAGATGTTCCTTATGCTGTGCAAATGGAACCTAATTTGGTTGTTGAATTTTATTCTCGATAATTTTTCTGTAAGAGAAATTGTTTCTCTCTTCTAGTATGATAACTTCAAAATATTGTGTTATTCTTACAATATTTGAAGTTAATAAGTTCTTTTTGTAAATGGTTCTATATTAAGTTTATTGCTATGTTTTATAGTCATAAATTTGTATAGTTCCATTTCTTTTTTGTGTATCTAATTTATAAATTCAAAAAACATAAATGTAAGCTTGCTTTAATATTTTTTTATCTTTGCAAAACGAGCTGTTTATTGTGCAGGATATGGTATTATGAATGATGTTCCAGTTGAATATCAAGTAATAGAAGAAAACGAAGGGAGAGATGATCCTTTAATAAGCGAAGCAGATAATTGTCATCCAATGTTTCGTGTTGCTCCTTCAAGCGTAGAATTTAATAAATTACGCAAACGACTTTTACGTCATATGCGACAAGCTTTGGATGATTTTTCTATGCTCTCTACAGGAGAAAAATGGCTTGTTGCTTTATCGGGTGGAAAAGACTCTTATGGTTTATTAGCGCTTCTTTTAGACTTAAAGTGGCGAGGTCTTTTATCCGTTGAAATTCTTGCCTGTAATCTTGATCAAGGGCAACCAGGATTCCCTAAGCATATTCTTCCAGACTTTTTAAGTTCTTATAAAATTCCATATCGTATTGAATATCAGGATACTTATTCCATTGTTACAGATAAATTGGCAGAGTCGCAGACATATTGTTCACTTTGTTCTCGATTACGACGTGGTAATCTCTATCGTATTGCACGTGAAGAGGGATGTTCTGCATTAGTTTTAGGTCATCATCGTGATGATGTTTTAGAAACATTTTTTATGAATTTGTTTCACGGTGGCCGATTAGCTGCCATGCCTGGAAAACTTAAAAATGATGAAGGAGATCTTTTTGTGTTACGTCCTCTTGTTTATGCTGCTGAGGAAGATATGGAAAAATTTTCTCAAGCAATGCAATTTCCGATTATTCCTTGTAATCTTTGCGGTAGTCAAGATGGTTTGCAACGTAATGCCATGAAAGAAATGCTGAAAAATATAGAAAGACAAATGCCAGGACGTAAAGATACGATGATTCGCGCTTTAACAAATGTACGCCCAAGTCATTTGCTTGATAAGAAATTCTTTGATTTTAAAACGTGTTAATAATAATTAGATATTTAAAAAAATAAGTTCAAAGAGTTTAAGATAAGATACTTATTTATAATGATAATTTATTGTTTTTTAATTTAGATACGTCAGATTGTTTTGTTTCAAATTCTCTTATATTGCATCTATAAAAAACATCTGCCTGCATATCACAAAGGAAATTCTCGTGTGCATCAAACTCTCTTGAAAAAAAATTTCTTTCACTAACCAATGACTGTCGCAATATCAAAAATAGGAAAATAGTACGATTGTTGATTTGCTCTTTTGTTAATTAAAAATGGTGAACCTTGTGGATTTTATTTTATTCTGTTGCGCCGCCGTCACCGTCATTTAAGGCATTAAATTAAGAGAATATATAACTGCTTGATATTTTGGGAGTGTATAGCAAACACTCAGGGCAAGAATTGCTCGTAAATTCTCATGAAGTGAGTTACATAAGTGATCAAGTTCGATTGTGAGTAGCTGACCTTTTATAAACCAATGCTGATAGAAATCTTCATCATTGAGGACAGAGAAGGAGTTAAATTTTTAAACGGCTATACCATAAAGGTCATAGGCATCCGATTGTTCGATTTTAACGGTGACAAATTCACCAACACGCAGTGGGCGTCGTGATGATATATGGACAACACCATCTATTTCTGGCGCATCGTACTGACTACGTCCTTTGGCAACTTTTCCTTGACTTTCATCAATAAGAACTTGGAGTCTTTTTCCAATTTTTTTCTTTAAAAGATATGTAGAAATTTGTTGTTGTTTTGCCATAAAACGATGCCAGCGGTTTTCTTTCACCTCTTCAGGAATATTTTCTAATCCCAAATCATTTGCGGCAGCTCCTTTTACTTCTTCATATTTAAAGCACCCAGCGCGTTCAATTTTTGCTTCTTCTAGCCATTCTAGAAGTATATTAAAATCTTCATTCGTTTCACCAGGAAAACCAACAATAAATGTTGATCGCAAAGTAAGATCTGGACAGATTTTCCGCCATTTTTCAATTCTACGGTTTGTTTTTTCCATAAGTGCGGGACGCTTCATGTGACGCAAAACAGCCGGTGATGCATGCTGAAAAGGAATATCCAGATAAGGAAGAATTTTTTTTGCAGCCATAAGTTCGATAACTTCATCAACATGGGGATAAGGATAAACGTAATGCATACGTACCCAAATACCCATATCGCCTAGTTCGCGACAAAGATCAAAGAATTTCGTTTTGATTGTACGATCTTTCCAAGAATTTTCGAGATATTTAAGATCAACACCATAAGCACTCGTATCTTGTGAAATAACCAAAAGTTCTTTTACACCCGCTTGCACGAGTTTTTCAGCTTCACGAAGAACATCGCTGATGGGACGTGAAGTGAGATTACCACGCAGAGTAGGGATGATACAAAAACTACACTGGTTAGAGCATCCTTCAGAAATCTTTAAGTAGGCGTAATGGCGAGGTGTTAAACGAATACCTTGGGGAGGAACTAAATCAAGAAAAGGATCATGAATTGGAGGAATTGCTGTATGAACAGCTTCTATAACGCTTTCATAAGCTTGCGGTTTTGTAATAGCCAATACATTAGGATATGTTTGGCGAATAGCATCAGGATCAGCACCAAGACACCCTGTTACAATAACTTTTCCATTTTTTTTAAGAGCTTCATCAATATTGGCTAATGATTCTTTCCTTGCCGAGTCAAGAAAACCACAGGTATTCACAATAACGACATCAGCTCCTTGATGTTGACGTGAAATCTCATACCCTTCGGAGCGAAGGCGTGTAATAATTCGCTCAGAATCTACGAGTGCTTTTGGGCATCCGAGGGAGACAAAACTAATACGAGGTGCTACCATGATGATCCTACAATTACTATGAATGATTCAGTTACGTTTTTATTAACTTAAAAATAATGTTCTTTATTTTTATACCTATGCAATACAGTCTGTTACAAAGTTATTTGATTTTTTTCTACAAAATTTTATGTGTTTTTATGCATGCATACAATTTTGTCTTATTATATCGTAAAATTCCATCATTGAGGACGAGGATATAAGGCTGCTTTCTTAAAAGCATTCAAGTTCTTTTCAAAGTACGTGGTGAATATTTTAAAGCTTACTTGCCAAGCCTTGCATAAGTGAAGAACAATGGAGGGAAGGGAAAGTGAAATCCGCTCGATAAGGATCTGGATTGTTTATAAACCGAATTGGGGGCATCCTTTGGCTGTGGAGAAGAAGTCAATTGCGTGTGGCACAATAAAAAAATACTCAACAGCTTCTTATTGCGATATATATCGCGTACTATAAGGTTTATTTTTTAATATTTGCGAATAAGTCCGGTAAGTTTGCCTTGTATTTCTACACGCTCGGATTCGTATGTCCGTACTTCATAATGAGGATTTGCAGCTTCTAATGCAATAGAAGCTCCTTTGCGTCGATAACGTTTTAATGTTGCTTCTTTTTTATCAATAAACGCAACAATAATTTCACCTGTTATTGCTGTATTTTGACGTTTCACAATGATCGTATCTTTATCAAAGATACCAGCCTCCATCATAGAATCATCTTTAACTTCTAAAGCGTAGTGCTCACCTGTATTGACCATATCGAGTGGAAGAGAAAGGCTGTTTATTTGCTGCAGTATAGCAGAGGCGGGTACGCTTGCAGAAATACGTCCCATAATAGGAATGGTGATATTTTTTTTTTCTTCTTCATCAAAGGGACTCAAGCTTTTTGATATTTCCCTTTTATTTCTTTCTATTATACTGGGAGAAATTTTACGTGCTAAAGAAAGGTTAAATGTTATTTTCTCAGGAAGTCGAATTACCTCCACAGCACGAGCACGATTAGGCAAACGACGTATAAAACCTCTTTGTTCTAAGGCTATAATGAGCTTATGAATACCAGACTTTGAAGAAAGTTCTAATGCATTTTTCATTTCTTCAAAAGAAGGAGGAACACCAGTTTCTTTTATATGGTTATGAATAAACAAGAGTAGCTCATACTGTTTACATGTTAGCATTCAATATTCCAATCAAAATAATAAAAATTAGTAAAGTAAAAATACATGTATATATAACATTTTTACAATTTTTATCGCCAAATCAAAATTATTTTCTTTGTTTTTGATATTATCGTTTAATAAAGAAATATGTTTATTTATAGATATATTTAAATTATTATTTATATACTATATAGCTACATTAATATTAAATAATGTATAAAATACTTTATAGTTCTGACTGAATTATCTAACACCAAATTTTATGACCAGTATTATCCTTTTCTTCTAAAAATATATCTACATGTTTTGTAATTTCTGATATAAAAAAGTTAAATAGAAGGCATTCTATATATTTAGAACTCTCTATGGGTATTTAAAATCATTTTACATACTGCATATTATTTCTGCTTTTTTATTCTTAGTAAAATTATCTACAGCTCTAATAGTGAACACAATTTATAGTCATTCGGGATATTTTCAATGAGACTAAATTTTGCTTCATATCTACTTTATTCTATAGGATAAACTGGCTTTCGTTATATATTCATTAAGCATAAATAAAATTATACTCTCAAAATGCCATTGTTGCTCATTGTTCCATTTTCAGGTCTAACGTGTCAACTGCTATATACTATTTTCATGAACCCTAATGTTGCGATAAATTTTGATTATTGAAAGGAAGCATAAAAGGTATTTTCATTTCTTTTTTATAGTTTTATTCTCTCACTTATATTGGTCAAGAAAATGCTTTTTATTGTTTCAATATAAAAAAGATTTAAAATGAGATAAGCTTACAGTATTTGAGACTTATCACTCAAGTGATAAAAATGATAAATTATTATAAATCAATATATTATCTTATAAATCTGTATTTATATTTGAAAATTGAACACTAAGATATAAAGATATAAAAAATAATATTATAATAAAAGGTATTTTTTCTTCTCTACCCATTATGCTCAACAACCCATGTGAGGGGAAGGGGGTAATTTCTCATAATTTTAACGCTTCGAATCTATGCAATATTTTGCAGTGAAATTTTTCCTTTATTGAAACTTCAAAAATAAGATTAAAGAGTACTTATACAATGATGAAGTAAAGGGGTGAAAACGAAAAATTATTGATAATTGAAGAAAATAATAATATTTTTCTCCAAAAGGTGTTGACCAAATGGAAAGTCAACCGTATGTTCCCTTCACTTTCTACAAATTAGATAGTGTGCAAACTAGATAGCTTGTATGAGAGCGCGTAGCTCAGCTGGTAGAGCAACTGACTTTTAATCAGTAGGTCCAGGGTTCGAATCCCTGCGCGCTCACCAAATTTAAATTAATATCAATAGGCTATAAAAAATTTAAGAATCTTTCTTGTTTTTATTCTTTTTGAAGTTTTTTGTTGATTCTATAACCTGTCATTTTCTATCAGCTGTTTTGAAATAGAGCGATGCTATGCTGTCTCCTGTCCAACAAAAAAGAGCTTTAAGATTACGATAGGATTGTACCTGCGTTGGCAGCACATGTGGTTTCTAATTTTCTCAATCTATAGGTTGATTTTTTAATACCCACTGCATTACATGATTCGCAAAACAAGTTGCTAAAATCACCATTTATTCACACTTTATATTATGAAATGACTTTTCTATAAGATGTTGATTTATTTAATTTTTACTCTTTTTAACATCTACTATAGTACATTTATTTCTTATGAAGATCATAAAAAGGTTAACAATACGTTAATTTCTTGATAGAAGGGGCCAATTCAAGAGTGGTATATGCGCGAGGGGAATCATTTAAAAACGTAAATTCTTCCGTTGCGTACAAAAAGCGTGACGTGGTTTTTACAGTAGTACTTAACAGAAATAAGTGGACTGAATAGATGCCTTCAAATAGAAAAAAGAAATTTACTTTTATGATTAAACCAACACTTCAATTGTTTTCTATGATCGTCATTTCTCAGTCACTGGTATCTTGTTGCGCAAGCCAAACTATGAATTTTTCAATAAAAGATTCCTATCATAATAAACCAATTAACGTAAACACTTCTGTACTACCTCAACAAGTATCTAATAAGAAGAATCAATCGGAAGAAAAAAAGCGTGGACGAGCGATTGTTGGTAAACCTTATCAAATAAAAGGAAAGTGGTATTATCCTCAAAGTGATCCAACTTATAAACGTGTTGGCGAAGCATCATGGTATGGTTCAGATTTTCATGGACGTTTAACTGCCAACGGTGAAATTTATGACATGAATCTTTTGACTGCTGCTCATCCTACAATGCCTTTACCTAGCTATGCTCGTGTCACTAATTTGAAAAATGGATCTTCAATCGTTGTTAGAGTGAATGATCGCGGACCTTTTATGAAAGACAGAATCATTGATTTATCAAGGCAAGCTGCGACAATACTGGGGTATGTAGATAGGGGTGTTGCAGATGTTAAAGTAGAATATATTGCTGAAGCACCTGTTGGCTATTATGATGGTGCATATTTAATGTCCTCTTATACTCCTGGAAATGCTGCCCCATATTCATTAGCGTCGGAAAATATTGCGAAAAAAAGAGAAACTGTTTTGTTAAAAGAGCAGCGCAATACAGGAAACAAAAAAGAATTAGCTAAAGCAGCTGCTGTTGAACAAGAACAACGTAATAAAACTGTTGCAGTTAAATTGCCAGAAATTGGTCCTATCATGGTTGATAAGCCGATACCATTTGATCAAGTTGCTTCTATAAATAAGCTAAACAAAAAAACAAAGGTCAATTGGCTACAACTGTTTTAAGAAAAAATGCATTGATTTTTTATCTATATAATTTTCTAGTAAAAAAGGTAAGAACTTACGGATTTAGTGTAAGATTTTCATCTTAAAGCGCGTTGTCCTTTTCAAAAAGCGTGATGGGGTGCTATTATTATAAATTCAGTACGGCCTTTCTACTCCATTGCTGGTCTATTCGTCGTTTTATGATATTGCTTGCTTAATAAAGCGCGTACTTTTCTTACTGTAATAGCTTTTGCTAGACGAAGGTAGATTATTGTATCAGTCTGTTTGTGTAATCTCCAAAACAACTGTACAATCAATTTGAGAGGAACAAAAAGCTTAACAAGTAAAAAAATATTTTATTTTGATTCGGCCTTGCATCTTTCCAAAGTATCCACGGTAATATCTTATGAAGAGATTATATATTACCTCATGCTTTTGTTTATCATGTTCTTTAATGGAGTAAGTTCCCTCACGAAAAACAGAGCGTCTCAAACAAAATACGCTTACATTGCCAATTCGCGAACTTATTTAAAAGAGACATACTTCAACACGCTACAGGTCTATTTTACGACAGCGCCTGTGAATGGCATAACTGTAACGCCTTTAGATATCACCATCTTCACACTTATGAAGATATAAACCGACACCGTCATACACTTTGCAAGCCCCAATGTTTTATGCGATAATTCTTAACACTTGAGAGGTTGATAAGAAGTATTTTTACTCTCTTTTTTAATAATTTTTATCTATATACGAACCCTACTTATGATGCGTAAGCAAGCGATTTTATTGAATTCAATATGAGAGGAAATATAACGAAAGAATCTTACAGTATTTTGAATCAGATACACGTTAAAAGATTATAATTTATCATAATAAATCAATCTACTATCAATATAAAACAACAAATAAAAAAATTTTTTTGTCTCTCATGCTTTAAAACATAAAATTGAATCTAGGTGGAATATAAGAAGTGCATCATTTTACTTTTACTAACGCTGAATAAAAATAAAATCTTTTCTTGAGTCATCAATAATTCCTCAATTTGCGGAAATAAAAAAGTTTTTTCCTATATAAGATTTTTTATGTTGATCTTTGGGATGGGAGGAGCAGCTATGTACACAATATTAAGGATCTTATTGACCTTATGGGGGATATTGGTATTTGTCACGTGGGGGAAAGCAGAAGATTTTCAAATTTCTGCTTCACAATTGTTATTACTCGATGATGATACAGAGACAATACTTTATGAAAAACAAAGTGCTATTCCTTTTTTTCCTGCTTCATTAGTAAAATTGATGACAGCAGAAGTTGTATTTCATCAATTAAAAAAAGGATTATTAAAAAGTACGCAGAAATTTAAGGTCAGTGAAAATGCTTGGCGCAAGGGTGGAGCACCTTCCGGTACAACCACTATGTTTGCAAAGATAAAAACAGAAATCAGTGTTTCTGATCTGTTGCGTGGTTTAATTATTGTGAATGGAAATGATGCTGCTATTATTCTTGCTGAAGGAATATCGGGAGATGAAGCTCATTTCACAAAGTTGATGAATCAGCGCGCAAAAATAATCGGATTATCTCAGAGTCATTTTGTTAATGCAACAGGGTTACCCGAAGAGGGACAATTTGTAACTGTGCGTGATATGATTATATTAGCACGTCATATTGTTCAGGAATATCCGGACTATTATGCACTTTATTGTGAGCCTCATTTTACATGGAATAATATTTTTCAACGTAATAAAAATCCTCTTATTTCTAAGGAAATTGGTGTAGAAGGATTTGGTTTTGGCTACAGTGAAAAAGAAGGTTTTTCAATGGTTGCCACCATTTCTAAAAATCATCGACGTCTTTTTTTAGCAATCAATGGTTTGCAAGATGGTAAAAAATATACAAAAGAAATAGAACGCATTCTTCAATGGGGAATGACGGCTTTTGATCTCAAAACGATTTTTACAAAAGAAGAAACGGTTGGTCGTGCTTCTGTTTATGGTGGTAAACAAAATTTTGTTCCACTCATTGTTAAAACACCAATAAGTTTTATGCTTTCGAATGAAAAAAAAGTAAATGTTAAAGCAAAAATTAAATATCATGGTCCATTGAAAGCTCCCATCGTTTCTGGGCAATCAGTTGGCGTTATTCAAATTTTAGAAGATAAAAAGGTTCTTCTGGAAAAACCAGTTTTTGCCGGAATGAATGTTCAGGAAGGAAGTTTCTTTGCAAAAGTAAAAAATGCATTCTATGAAATAACAATTGGATGGTTACGAAAATATTTGTAGTTACGCGCTAATAAGGTTAAGATCATACGTGTCAGGTTATTTTATTACATTTGAAGGAGGGGACGGGGTAGGGAAAACGGTGCAGATTTCTTTACTTGCTGAGTCTCTCTCACACCAAGGTTATGATGTTGTCACAACACGAGAACCAGGAGGAACACCAGGAGCAGAAGCAATCCGGCATATTTTGTTGTCGGGGCAGGCGCGACAGTATGGACCGTTGATTGAAGCTGTTTTGTTTACAGCTGCACGTGTCGACCATGTTACTGAGGTTATCGCACCTTCTTTGCAAAAAGGTAAAATCGTTTTATGTGACCGCTTTATTGATTCTACACGCGTTTATCAAGGACTCAATGATACCGTCAGTTCTTCTCTTCTTTCTGTTTTAGAGTGTATTGCGCTCAATGGTATTTTGCCTCATTTAACATTTTTATTAGATATGCCTGCAATGTGTGGTATGAAGCGTGCAAATTTGCGAAGAAACAAAACAGAAGAAATTGATTATTTTGAAAAAGATCAGTTGGAAATTCAAGAACAAAGGCGTCAGGCTTTTCTTCAATTGGCCAAACAGGAACCCCATAGATTTCGAGTTATTGATGCCACTGGCTCAGTGGAAGCCATTGCTCATCAAATAAAAAATATTTGTCATCAGGTATTGTTGGATCAGCTTTCATGAGTAATATAAATACCTTACGCCAATATGATGATATTGATACAATTTTATCACCATCCCAGAACAATGTTATCTTTGGTCACGAGGATGTTCGTCATTTTTTGACACAAATGCTGAAAGAAGAGCGTTTGCATCATGCATTATTATTTGAAGGAGAATATGGGATTGGAAAGGCTACATTAGCCTTTCATCTTGCTTGGAACATTTTAAGTTTTCAACAGAGTGCTTTCTTGAAACCCGATCCTTATTCTACCCCATGGCGCCAAATTACACAAGGAAGTCACCCTGGTCTTTTGTATATTTCACGTCGATTTGATGTGAAAACGCAAAAGTTTAAAACAGGAATACTCGTTGATGATATCCGTGATATTATGCATTTTTTAAGCCGAACATCACAAGAAAATGGATGGCGTATAGTTATTGTTGATTCTGCAGATGATATGAATAGAAATGCAGCAAATGCAATTCTTAAAATACTTGAAGAACCACCTACAAAAACGTTATTTGTTATTATCGCGCATTCTTCTGGCAAATTGCTTCCAACAATCCATTCACGGTGTCAAAAAATCTCTTTTCGTCCCTTGAATAACGATGAAATGAAAAAAGTTATTACACATATTTTCGCCAATCAGGATTTACCTGATGAGAAAACAATTGAAATGATTATTGAAAAATCTAAAGGAAGTCCTCGAAAAGCTGCTTTACTTGTTTGCCATGGCGGTTTTGAAATTATTAAAACAATTGATGCTCTCCTAGAGAAACCTGTTTGTAACGCAATGATTGTACATACTCTTGCACAAACATTTTCATCTGTTTCTTCTACATTCCAATTTCAACAATTTTGTGATGAAATTCTTAATAAAATTCAAAAAAAAGCTATCATGCTCGTTGAAAAGGGAGACTTATTTCTCTCAAAAAAATATGCGGAAAAATGGCAGGAGATTCATCAAGAAATAGAGGAAATACAACTATTTAATCTCGATAAAAAGCAGTTTGTTATTAACTTGCTTTTTAAAGTTCATAAGATCATTCATGAGGATTAGTTTTTCCGTGACAATGCGATGAACAAACGTTATGTCATAATATCTTTTATTTATAGCGTTTTACAACGAGTATGACATGCGTGACACATATTACATAACAACTCCCATTTTTTATCCTAATGGTGCTCCACATATTGGACATGCTTATAGTGCAATTGCAAGCGATGTTTTAGCCCGCTTTCAACGGTTAAACGGAAAAAATGTATTTTTTCTTTCTGGTACAGATGAGCATGGTCTCAAGATGCAACAAACCGCAGCTGCATTAGGCATGACACCTCAGCAGCTTGCAGATCGTAATAGTGCGGTGTTTCAAAAAATGCTTGCAGTATTAAATTGTTCTAACGATGATTTTATCCGTACGACAGAAGAACGCCATTATCAAGCTTGTCAAGAAATTTGGAAAAAGATGGAAGCAAATGGCGATATTTATCTCGGTCGTTATACGGGGTGGTATTCGGTTCGCCAAGAAGCCTATTATGAAGAAAAAGATACGGAAGTTGGACCAGACAACATCCGTCGTGAGAAGGAATTAGGCTCTCCAGTTGAATGGAATGAAGAAGAAAGTTATTTTTTTAAACTTTCTCATTATGAAAAGGCTCTTCTTGAATATTATGAAAAACATCCTGATTTTATTGCTCCATTTGAGCGGCGTAATGAAATTATAAGTTTTATCAAATCAGGTTTAAAAGATATCTCTATTTCACGCGCAAGTTTTAACTGGGGAATTGCTGTTCCTGAGAATCCAAAGCACGTGATGTATGTCTGGGTTGATGCGCTTACAAATTATCTATCAGCAATAGGTTTTTTCAATGAAAATTCAAAAAAACGTGATTTTTGGCCTGCAAATACGCATATTATTGGTAAGGATATTATTCGTTTTCATGCAGTCTATTGGCCGGCATTTTTAATGTCTGCTGGAATTGAATTGCCTAAAAATATTTTTGCACATGGTTTTTTACTTAATCGTGGTGCAAAAATGTCAAAATCTATTGGAAATGTCGTTGATCCTTTTGAAATGGTTGAACACTATGGTCTTGATCAGGTCCGTTATTTCCTTCTCCGTGAAGTGCCATTCGGACAAGATGGTAGTTATAGTCATGAAAGCCTTGTGAACCGTATTAATGCTGATCTTGCTAATGATCTTGGTAATTTAGCACAGCGCTGTTTGTCTATGATTGCCAAAAATTGTAATGCACAAGTCCCGAAACCAGCTTCATTTTCAGCTCAAGATAAACAGCTTTTAGAACAATCTCTTCAAGTACTTGAAACTGTACACCAAGCTATGTCTTCTTATAGTATGCATTTAGCACTTTCAGCTATTTTTTCAATTGTAGCAGATGCCAATCGCTATTTTGCCAACGAACAACCTTGGAGTTTACGTAAAAATGATCGAGAGCGATTTTCTACAGTTCTTTATATAACTGTAGAAATCTTGCGGAGAATAGGAATTATGCTTTTGCCTTTCATACCCCAATCAGCAGCGAAACTTCTTGATAGCCTTGCGGTTGCTGAAGATGATCGGTTATTGTATCATATAAGTCATTCAAAAATTCAAGAAGGGCTTGATCTTCCACCACCAGAACCAATTTTTCCTCGTTATATCTTGAAGAAAGAAGATACTCATCATGTTGATTGATACACATTGTCATCTTGATTTTGAAGATTTTTCACAAGATTTGGATAATGTTATCCAACGGGCTTTAGATGCTGACGTTAAACGTATGATAACAATTTCAACCCATGTTTATAAGTTAGATAAGCTGTTAGCCATTGCGCAAAGCTATGATCAAGTCTTTTGTTCCGTTGGAACACACCCCAATCATGCGCATGAAGAACAAAATATTACAGCGGAAGAGCTTATACAGCTCTCGAATCACCCTAAAATTGTTGCGTTTGGGGAAGGGGGGCTTGATTATCATTATGATTATTCTACTCCAGAAGAGCAAAAGGAAGTTTTTCATGAACATATCATTGCTTCTCGAGAAACACAGATTCCTCTTGTTATACATTCACGCAATGCCGATATCGATATGGAGAAAATATTACGTGAACAGACAAAAGAAGGAGCTTTTCCCTTTATCCTTCATTGTTATTCGTCTGGAATGCAACTTGCTCGTGCTGGAATTGAACTTGGTGGTTATATTTCTTTTTCAGGTATTCTTACTTTTAAAAACGCATTTGAAATCCGTGAAATAGCAAAAATTGTGCCCCATGAGCATTTGTTAGTGGAAACAGATGCTCCATTTTTAGCACCTAGTCCCCATCGGGGCAAAACAAATGAACCATCTTTTGTATGTTATACAGCAGCTGTTTTGGCTGAAACAATTGGCTTAAGCATTGAAGAAACAGCTCAAATAACAACGCGTAATGCTTTTCGTTTATTTAGCAAAATGAAATAAGGCAAAAGATATGTGTGATCAATACCGATTTACAATATTAGGTTGTGGTCCTTCTCCAGGAGTGCCAAGACCTAATGGTGATTGGGGAACATGTGATCCGAATAACCCTAAAAATAAACGCTACAGAAGTTCTTTATTAGTTGAACGTATTAAACCTTCAGGAGGCAAAACAACGATCGTTATTGATACAGGTCCAGATTTTCGCTCACAAATGATCGATGCGCGTGTAAGCCATCTTGATGCTGCTCTTTACACGCATTCTCATGCAGACCATATCCACGGTATTGATGATTTACGCAGCTATGCACTTGCACAAAAATGTTTAATAGATATCTATGCCGACAGATTTACACTAGAGCATCTCAAAAGTGCTTTCGGATATTGTTTTCAAACTCCAAAAGATTCATCTTATTCTCCCATTTTAAAAGAGCATCTTATCAATGAAGATAGCCAATTTATTATTCAGGGGCAGGGCGGAGAAATAAGCGTCAATACACATTTACAACACCACGGAAACATTCATTCCTTAGGTTTTCGGATTGGGAATGTTGCCTATTGTACGGATGTTAGTAAATTTCCTGAAAAAACTTTATCCAAATTAATGGATTTGGATGTTCTCATCATTGAAGCTCTTCAATTTAAATCCCATCCGAGTCATTTTTCTGTTGATCAAGCATTACAGTGGATAGAATATTTAAAGCCAAAACAAGCAATACTCACACATATGGACAGATCGCTGGATTACAATAAGGTTATAAATTACGTTCCATCCTATGTAAAACCTGCATATCAAGGTCTTACTTTTGAAACAGATGCATAAGCTTATTATGCGCAATATTTTAAGTTAAATAAAATACTTTTAAATTTATCCTTTATTTTATTTCATTTTTGACATATTTAGTGTTTTTTATGTCAAAAATGAGGCTTTTATGTATAAGAATTTTAAGCGGGGTGTATGTATTGTGGTTTTAGCGGTTTCCTTAACAGCATGTGGGGGGCGTTTAGAAAAAAATATTGCAACGACAACATTACATGACGGATCAATGAGTTGTGCCGATATTCAACGGGAGTTTTTTGCTAATAAACGTCAGATTAATGATACAATTGCAGAGCGTTCTAAAGCAAGAAATAAAAACGTGGCTTTAGCAGCGGCAAGTGTTGTATTTGTACCTGCTTTGTTTTTTATGGATACTAAATCCAGTGAAAGTAATGAAATTTCAGCTTTAAATAACCGTAATGCTGTTTTGAGTGATCTTGCACGTATGAAACGTTGTAAAATAATGCAATAATTTTCCTTATTTTATTATACGTAATTTCGTTATCACTATTTTTGGTCTTTAAGGTATATACCTTAAAGACCAAATTTTATTTTAAAAGTAAATTGTATGATATAAATATTATGATGATGTTTTAAAGTAGGGTTTTCTTTTTGGATAAAGGATTTATCTTCTGTATCATATTATCGCATAATATATATTATGGAACTTTATAGAAATAGTATATCTAGCATCAGCGCTTTGAAGAATGAATCTTTAAAATGAGCTACTTAAATTAGCTAAGATTGAAAATCGAGCCTGTTATTCTGGCTCGAAAATTTCAATCACAATGTTTTTTTATTTTTTACTCTTTTAAAAAAAATCATCACAATTTGTAGTGCTATAAAAGCTAAAAACAATATTCCATGAAATAATGGTACAAATGGCTGATAAATAAAATCGGAATAATACATTGTTATTGCTTCAATCAATGCTGCAATACACCACACAATGATGCCCCATAGTGAATACATCCAAAGTCCAACTAAGGCAATAGGATAGAGAATAGCCAATATAACTGATGCAAATTGCCACTGCCAAGGCATAAGATCAAAACGCCATAGAATACCTGGAAAAACACCAACAAGGCGTATCCAATAACAAATACCTAGAACTAAGCAAATAAGTGCCAAAAACCGTAAGTAACAGTTATAGATTAAATTGATTTTTGAAATCTGTTTGTGAGAATTATTTTTCACAATAATAACTCTTGTTCAACAGGTTGGAAGTAAGAATCTACCATTTCATCTGTCACATTTGAAAGTTTATCTGGCTGCCATTGAGGTCTTTTATCCTTATCGATTAACATAGCACGTATACCTTCATAAAAATCATGTGAATGAATCATATGATGCGCTATGCGGTTTTCAATTTTCATACAATCTTCCAACGTTTGAGATGAATTTTGTTTCATTTGTTTCCAGATAACTTTTAAACTTGTCGGAGAACGTGACTGCAAAATATCATAACATTCTTTAGCAAATAAAACATCTTCATTGCTTTTTTTATGTAGTAACTCAAGACATTCTTCTAAGCTATGGGCACTAAAACAACTGTTAATAATACAACGTATTTCATAACTTGTTTCATAGTCTTTTGTAATTGCTCGCTCGTTTAAAGCTAAAGTGGGATCTCCTTGCTCAATAACAGCTTTTCTAATCATATCGAATTCAGTTTCAGCAACGGCGTGTGTTGCTAATCCTAAATTTAAGCAATCTCCCCACTTTATGCGTGCGCCCGTTAATGCAAGATAGATGCCAAAATGATTGGGAAGAGATGGTAAGAAAAAACTTGCACCTACATCTGGGAAAAATCCAATCGCACCTTCTGGCATAGCAAAAACTGTATTTTCTGTAACAATTCGATGCGAACCATAGAGAGAAATACCGACCCCTCCTCCCATCCAAATACCGTTTAAGAAAGCAATGTAGGGCTTTGAAAAATGTTTGATATAAGCATTTAAGCTATATTCATCCCTAAAGTATTGACAAGCAGCAACACTTTTCCCCATATGATAGATTTCTACAACATCTCCACCAGCACAAAAAGCACGCCCCTCCCCTTCAATTAAGACACAAGAAACATTATCATCTGTTTCCCATGTTCTGAGAGTTTTTTTTAAAGCTGAAACCATTCGTTGATTAAGAGCATTTAATGCTGAAGGACGTGTGAGCTTTATAATACCAGCCCGCCCTTCTTTCGTAAAAGAAATATCATCATCTGCTCCAAAATTAATTTGCATCTCACACCCTTCTTAAAACAACTATTTTATTGTTTTTTTATATTTTTTGCCCCAAGTTGAGGAAATATTTGCATGATTGCACCAATACAATATATATAAACTCCTGTTACCGAAATTCCTATTTTAACCCAATAGGGAGCCTCTAGTTGATAAAAGAAGGCAGAAATACCAAAAAAACACCATAAGAGAAAAATGGGAAAATTAACCCTACGTAAACGAAGGACTCTTACTGGATGAATAAAATAAATTGGCAAAAAAGATATAATCGCCGATAAAACAATAATGATAAAAGTAATCCACTCTCCTGGTCTGACGACAAAAAGCGTAAAAATCATCATATTCCAAACAACAGGAAATCCTTTAAAAAAGTTTTCTTTGGTTTTCATACTAGTATCTGCATAATAAATAGCAGATGAAATAACAATAATTGCACTCAATGAAAATGATAACCCTACCCCCATAAAACCACTTTGATAGAGTGCAAAGGCAGGAATTAAGACATAAGTCACGTAATCAATAATATTATCTAACAGCTCTCCAGACCATGTTGGAAGAACGTATTTAACATCAAGTTTACGTGCAATTGGTCCATCTATACCATCAACGAGAAGAGCAAGCCCAAGCCAACAGAACATAGCTGTCCATTCTTTTTGAGAGGCTGATATAAGAGAAAGAAACGCTAAAAATGATCCCGAAGCTGTTAGTAAATGAACAGAAAAGGCCTTTGCTTGTGGCATTGTTACTTTTTTATGGCGTAATAATTTAGCATTTGTTTTGATTTTCTTTGTTAGTTTACGTTTCAAGTTTTTCTTATCCTCGTTTTTAAAGTCTTCAACCATCTATCAATACGCCATTTTTTACCGATGATATAACTCAGCATTTTAAAAAATCATAAAAAGGTTACTTTTTTATATCGCATTATTTATTACATACTATAATAGAAGAGCTTCATATAATAAAAAGAGAGCGATCATTTGGAAATGTTAAAATATTTTCTCAATGGAGAAAGGTTCAAGTCATTGTGATATTTGAAAAGGAAGAGCATAAAGATATTGCTGTTATTGGTGCAGGCCCTGTCGGAATGTTAGCGGCGCTGAGTCTTGCACATGAGGGGCTTTCTGTTTTTCTTGTTGGGCCCCCTGCTCATACAGATGAGTTACGGACAACTGCTCTTATGATGCCTGCAATACGCATGCTTCAAAAACTCAATATTTGGGATAATCTTCAAAAACATGCAGCAGCTTTATCTTCCATGAGAATTATAGATATAACTTCTAGAATTGTGCATGCTCCTACGGTGCATTTTTCTTCTGCTGAAATTGGTGAAAAAGCTTTTGGCTATAATATACCTAATGTAAAATTGAACAGTGCTTTAGTCGATGCTGTTACACATACGCCCAATATTACAAGATTTGTTTCTGCAGCCAAATCTGTTCATCACACAAAAAAACATGTATGTATTACTCTTGCTGATTGTAGAGTCATTCAAGCACCACTTGTTATTGCAGCTGATGGACGTCACTCTCTTACACGTGCCGCAGCAGGGATAAGTGTCAAACAGTGGAATTATCCACAAAAAGCACTTGTTCTCAACTTTTCTCATGAGTTTTCTCATCAAAATACATCAACCGAATTTCATACAGAACACGGTCCATTTACACAGGTTCCACTACCAGGACGAAGATCTAGTCTTGTATGGGTTGTTCATCCTTCCCGTGCTGAAGAATTATTGAATACAGAACCAAAAACAATTGCAAAAATGATCGAAAACAAAATGCAATCAATGCTTGGAAAGCTAAGCTTAGAAACATCAATTCAAGCATGGCCGCTTTTCGGACTTCTTTCTCGTCATTTTGCTGCTAATCGAACAATTTTAGTCGGTGAAGCCGCTCATGTTTTCCCCCCTATTGGGGCACAAGGATTGAATTTAGGATTCCGTGATGTCCAAACTTTAATTGATATTTTACCTAATAAAATATCCAATTCTAACTCTGAAATGATTGTTGCACATTATAACAAATGTCGCAAACCAGATATATTAATCCGAAGTGGAGCTGTTCATACACTGAACTCTGCTCTACTTTCTCATATGTTGCCTGTTCATATCATACGAAGCATTGGGCTTGGTTTGTTACATAGTTTTCCACCATTACGTAATTTATTTATGCGCGAAGGAATGTATCCGGGTTATGGATTCAAGGAAATTATGCAAATATCTCCAACAAAATCATCAAAACAGCTCTACTGAACAATAATGGATAATAACGTAAAATAAAAAATAATAAATTGCATTTTGCAATCATATCATATTACTGATGCAAAAAATATCTTTGTTCTTTCTAGGAAAGAAAAAATTATTATATATATTTAGCATATTGATATGAAATAAGATAAAACTTAATTATAGACTAAAACTTAAATTGTAAAGATATCTTGCTAAATCACATCTGTTAAATTTTGCACTATAAAGAAAATGAAAAATAATACCGTTTTTAAAGAGTTATTTTATAATATTAATTTTAATAAGAAAATAAATAATAAAAAACAGTTTTATTTAATCAATGGATTTTAAAATCTTTTTATTATTAAGTATAATATTAAAAATAAAATCATCTTTGGAACCTGTTAGTAACACAGAGGTTAATGAAGTGTTGTTTTAACAAATGGTAACAAGATGACACTAAATAAATTTTTGAAATTAAGTACTTTTTTTATAATGATTGTATGTGTCTCGTTGATAGTCACTACTTCAATAAGTGAAGTTTTTCACCTTCCTTATTGTCAAACCTTTACCTATAGCTCTACTCAAAATGTCACTAAAATAGGTCAGAACTCATTTACTGCTTCACAAGTTAAAAATTGTCTTATGCAAAATGGTTTTGAGAATATTAAACGATTGCGTTTAGATGACAATGGCATCTGGCGTGCTTTAGTAAAATTTAAAAAGTCCCATTTTTTCGTATCCGTTGACTATTCAGGAACAGTTAGCATTCAAAATGAAAGAAAAGAATATGATTGATTTTAAAACTTACAGCAACGTTTCTTTTTACAGCCGTAAGAAAAAAAATTTAAAAAAGTGCTGCCATTCTATTAAAGAATTTGCTTTCATTGGCGGTTTAAATGGAAGCATATCAGGAGCTATCGCGGCAATTCTTTCAGCTTATGGTTATATTGCTCTTCCAGGATTTGGTCCAGTTATCGCAATGGGTATAGGAGTAGCACTTTCTGCCGGAATAATAATAGGAGCACTGATAGGATCAGGAATGGGAGGAAGTGTCGGTATATGCTGTATTTTATGGGAAATTTATATGAATCATAATAATTCTTTCTCTTATAAATTTCATAATGAATAGAAATTTCTCGTCATTTTTTCTATGAAAAACAATTAAATCATCAACAAATTATATGTTCTTTTTTTTGATGAAACGATTATCATATTATAAATGAAATAACATCTAACTTATTAAAACTGTTTGCTTAATTCTTTATTATACATCAAAAAAGTAGATTTTTTAAAGCATCTCTTGAAGAAATGTAAGCGAGATATAATTATCAGTCTATGGAAGCTACATTTTTTATAGATCAAAAAATGAAAGTTATGTTTAGAAATATATATATAAACATACTTTAATTTATTTGCTCTTTCTAATAACTAATATTTCTATTTAAATTATTTTTGTAAAAGTTCAATTTAAGACACTTATATAATATATTATTAATATAGATTATTAATTATAGATAATAATCTATTTAAAATAAGTATAAAGGTATTTTATGAAAAAAATATTATTATCATTATTGTTTTTTATGGCATTTTTAATTCATAAAAATTCTGTATTAGCACTATCAACACAAGTAAATATTTATAAATTAGAAGATAACAATTTCAAAAAGGCTATTGGTAGCATTAAAATTGAAGAAAACACGTACGGTTTGATTTTCATCCCTAATTTATCTACTTTATCAGAAGGGATGCATGGTTTTCATGTACATGTGAATCCTTCATGTGATACAAAAGATGGCATAATTGGTGGAAGCGCAGGTGGACATTATGATCCGGAACATACCGGAAAACATTTAGGACCTTATAATGTCAATGGTCATCTTGGTGATTTACCAGCACTTTATGTTGATAAGCACGGATATGCCATAATGAGCGTTCTTGCTCCACGATTAAAAAAAATCTCTGAAATTAAAGGGCGCTCTTTAGTCATTCATTTAGGGGCTGATAATCAATCAGATGAACCATTACCGCTTGGCGGAGGTGGTGCACGTTTAGCGTGCGGTATTATTGAAAAATAAAGAGAGTATTGTGGCAAACTGTGATAGTACACCCCTTTACTATAAGATGTGAGAAAAATTTATTTTCTAAATCTATTTCAAGAAATTGAGTAAACTGTGTGAATATTTTATAAAATTAATATTTTTGAATGTTTACTTCGGATAATAAAAAACTTAATAATAATCAAAATGAACAGCAGTAGAAATTAAAGAAATAGTAGTGTAAATTCTCCGTAAGAAGACTTCAATATGAGAAAGTAATATTTTTAATGCTTGATATAAACAAAGCAAAAAAGTCGAATTTCACTCTCTAAAGTAGCAAATTTGTAATAAATTATAGTCATTAAGTCTAGTATCTAATGGAATCATGCCCAATGCACAAAATAGAACAGGCCTAAAACAGAATTTTTACTCTTCCCCGACTCAACCCCACTCATGAGGTACGCGAAAAAAATTTAATTGATACAATATCAATATAATAAGTCAAACAAAATAGTTAGAGTAATTTTTCATCACTCTGAAAAAAGGGCTTTTAAACAATGGAGTCTTTTTAAAAATACCCCTCATAGATACATATGATCCCAATCTAGAGAACGCATCTCACCAGTTTGATAAAATTGACGAATAAGCTTAATATAATCAAGAAAATCTTTGTTTTCCTCCACTAATCTATTAGCAGTATCCCAGTCAATATCACTACGTTCTTTGGCAGGAATTAAGATCTCACTCTCGGAAGAGTTTTCCTTATTAAGTCTTATAAATCCAATTCCATGCAAACTTGAAAGCATCCGAAGCTCTTTTAATGTATCAACTCCTTCAATTTCACTAGCTACTAAATAACTCAAATTAGCCCATGAAGAATTACTAACTGTTTGAAAAAATGCTTTTCGTAAATTTGAACGATTGATGAGAATTTTTACTTCAAAAGACCAAAGCTTTGTCTTTTTATCAAAATATTGCAAAACACAGTCTTTGATTTCACGATTCCATTCCTTGCTTAAATCTTGCATCCCTACGAGATCTGGATAAAGCCATTTATTTCCGCCTGCACCATGTTTATTACGAGAACATTTCTCATTAATGCGCTTGCTATAAACTGCAAGCTCTGACCATAAAAATTTAGATAATAACGGATAAAGATCATGCTCTTTAACAGAGCTACCTTCTGTTCTACTCTTTGCATTGTCCTCTATTGCGTCAATTTCAGCACTATCTGTTTGTTTAGTAAAATAATATTGTCGCGGTCGTCCTTCAGTGGTTTTAATTTCTGAATAACGCTTTTGTAATTGAGGGCGCTGCGATCCTATTTCAGCAACAATTTGCTGAATAAGAGCTGCATCACTATTAAGGGGATTGATTATCGCCGTTGAATGCTTTTGTTTTTGGCGGCATTTCTCTGGGTAATTTTCAAATATCCATTGAGCAATTTCTCGAGCTGTAAACTTTTTCGTCGGGTTTTTCTTTAAAAAATTAAAAACAGTGTTTGTTAAATTTAAAGTCATATGAAAAACTCCCCCTTTTATCCTCTGGGTATTTCATTATATTCAGGCGTTTTAAATGAAAGAACAATAAACTGTTTAAGTTTTTTAAAAAAAGAACATTTATCAAATTACTCAATAAAATCAAAATATTTTTTTAATTTATGACTATAACTCAAAGATCTTTTCACATAACGAAAATAAGATTGTACTTTTATAAAAAATTGTAAATGTGCTACAAATCCCCATACAAAAGCATAATCTTGTATAACTTTTCTATACATTTTTCTTTTTATTTTAACGTCGTTAGAAAAAAGTTAAAAATAATTATTCAAACATTTGATTGAACCTCACACCCGTCAATTAAAAAACTTATGTGTTTTATTTTTGAAGCAAAAAGTTACGAGCTCTCAAGTATAGATTCTGAAATGGTAAACTCTGCACACAAACCTTCAAAACTACTATTTGCTTTAATAGCATCATGGGGAATAAGAACATAATACCATTTTTTATCGCCATAAGTCGCCGCATAGCGCGTTGCATGACAACACCATTGAACTGCAGCTTCTCTCTTTTTTAAAACAATAGGATTTTGCATTTCAGAGGCTTTTTTAGGCTCACAAAGATATTTGGCATCCTTCGTTTCTACAACAAAGTCCGGTTCATAAGTCGATCCTTTATCATATTCTATTCTGAAAAAACCTCGAGCGGGTTTCATCCATTTCAAGACTTGTGCATCATCCTCTAATATTTGAGCAAATCGTAATTCCCCTTCTACTGAATCAAACTTTTGTAAAGGATAACAGCATTTTCTAAAGCCGCTGAATACAAGTTTTTTAATATCACTTTTAATGGCAGGAATATTACGAAAATCAAGAGGAGACGTCCCTTGCGGTAACACATAATGGATAGGTGATAAAGTTGCAAAACCTCGTGTAACTTTAACCGCATAATCTTTTTGCGTTTCCCATTGATGTTCTCTTAATTGCGCAACAATAAAACTAGTAAGCTTGTGCTGATAGTGAATTAATACGTTCTCAACAGCTGTATCATTGGGTAAATAAGATCGGAAATGTTCTACTATCTGACTAGCTAATTTTCGTAATAAGAGCGTATGGTTATCATAATCAACAAAGTCATTATCAATCAAACCACGAATGATGTAGTTTTCAAGATAAGGCTCTTTTACATATTCATTCTTAGAAGTAAGAAAAATGCTTTTATGGGTACGCAATTCTCGAATTAAAAGTTCTTTACTAACAGGTTGAAAATTTAAACTTTCTAGATTTTTTAAATCAAAATCATAAAAACCATAAGTAACATCACGCGAAGATATGAGTATAATATTTGGAATATCTATTATCAGTTCTGTTAATTGTTTTGTCAGAATTGTCACCACTTTTGATACAAGAGACTTTTGTGATGAAGGCTTAATATTCATAACTTTATTAGCAATTTTTTCTTGTATCTGTGCAGAACAAAGCATTTGAGAACTTGGCAATTTATCATTCTCTTTGATAAGATCCCACGCGATCGCTGCAATATCTCGCTCTTCAGGCGTTAATGTAGGGGAATCTGGATTACGTAATATGATACCTTGTAAATCAGATGCTCCATTTATATCGGAATTACGTGTTACCATCGTTTGCATCAATAAAGCTTCTACTTGACATGGAACCGTCACAATATCTGACTTTTCAGAGGGTACATCCCCCTCTCTTCCAATCTCAATATGCTTTTTTATAATTGAGTTTGGATCGTTTGCACGATCAATAATATCTTGAAAACGATCATGCGCAATAATTGTTAAACGATCAATAGCTTCCACGCCTGTTCTATACCCATAAGGCAAACGCAATCCGCGCCCAATTGTTTGCTCTGTTAAAATTTCTGAAGCCGATGCACGCAACGGTACAATAGTATAGAGATTAGTAACATCCCACCCCTCCTTTAATTTATTAACGTGAATAACAATTTCTGTTGGGTTATGAGAATCTTCAATTGCAATCAGCTTTTGAATATTTTGATCTTCTTCTATATTCGACTGTTTTGTATGAATCTCTATAACTTTTCCCTTATAAGCTCCTGCAAAAAAATCATCTGATTCCAATAAATCACGCAATTTCTGTGCATGATTTGTATCTTGAGCGACAACTAAAATAAAAGGCTTAACGAACTTTTTGTTATAATCTTTTGCATAGACAATTAAATCTGCTTTCACGTTTTCATGGGCATGAATTGCATCTTGTAATTTGATATGTTCTAATTGTTCAGATGTATAATTTTGAGGTTGAAAATCTTTACGTGTAGCAACAGCAGGCTCTTTTACAAAACCATCCCTCATAGCCTCTGCAAGTGAATAACTATAGACAACATTTTTAAAATCTACGGGTTTTGCACCTATTGTTTTTGGTGTCGCTGTAAGCTCTATTCCTAAAACAGGTTTTAACTCATTAATTGCTGCCGCACCAGCAGAAGCTCGATAACGATGTGCTTCATCCATTAACAAAACTAAATCAGGAAGATTTGCGAGATAATCAAAATAACTTTCACCAATCGTTTCTTGTAAGCGTTTAATTCGCGGAATACTAGATTTTAGTGCGCCTTTTTTATTATCTGTTGTATTAATTTTAGAAATATTAAAAATATTGATAAAGGCCGTATCTCTATTCTCAAACAAACGCTTTTGTCCTTCAAAATGGTGTTCATCAACGCGAATACCTTTACCACTTTCATAATCTTCACCTGTAATAATAACGGGTCTATTGGCAATAAATTCACTCATTCCACTGAAAACATACTTTGGACTTTGGGGACTAAAATCCTGTTTTAACTTTTCATAAATAGTCAAATTTGGCGCTAAAACAAAAAAATGTCGGCTACGACCTGTTAAATAAAGATAGCTAATAAAAGCCCCCATAAGTCGCGTTTTCCCAACACCTGTTGCTAAGGCAAAACAAAAAGAGGGAAAGTTTCGTTCAAAATCTTGCACAGAAGGATAAAGATTTTTTATCACTTCTAACTCTGCAACCAAATCAGCATTTTTAGAAAGCTCTATATTTTCTAAGATTTTTACCAAAATATTTAAAGATTCACGTTGAGGATCACGTAACGATAAGCGAGCAGAAATCCTTTTTTCAACAGTGTTCATGAAAAACTCCGCTTTTTATATATTATTCAAATAGATCTAATTCTGCTTGCGCAATATCTTTATTTTTGTTGTTTTCTTTTACCACAATCACTGGTTCAAGATTGGCTACATTTAAACTGTAATCGTCCCTTCCCCATTCGCATTTTTCTAATATTGCACGGGGGATTTTAGTGAGTGTCAGATTTTCAAAGGATGCTGATTTTGTATCAAAGGCTGTACCACAAACCAGCAACGTGCGATGAGAGCCTACCTCTTCACTCATTATACGGAGTTGTTCATGGGTCATAGCGCTTGTTGTGACATAAATATAATCTGTTTCGGTTGAATACCCTTGCATCCAATAATGATTTTCATCAGGTGAGTAGGTAAATCCCATATGTTTGCACATTGCTTCTGAAAGCATCGCAGCATTATATTCGCGACTAATAATCCATTGTCCCCATGGATCTTTTTGTAACAGAGAAGGTGCAAGGCGATAATAGCGAAATCCACCGCCACCTTGCCAATTGACACTTTTGGAAATTCCCCCTTGATCAGTTCCATCAATGACTTGTTTTAAACGAGGGATAATGTGGGTGTGACAATGCTCACCAAGTTCAATCATAATCCACTTTCTTCCCATTTTATGGGCAACAGCACCGGTTGTGCCGGAACCCGCAAAAGAATCTAAAACAAGATCACCAGGATTAGTGGCAAGTTGAATGATGCGTTCCATTAACCGCTCAGGTTTGGGAGTTGTAAAGACATTATCAGAATTAAAAACTTTGACTTCTCTTTTGGCATCTTGGTTGTGTCCCACTTCTGTATAGAGCCAAATCGTCATTGAAACCATACCATTTTTTACTTCTGATAAAAAACGTTTCATAGAAGGAACATTACTTCCTGTTGGACCAAACCAAATACGATTATCGTTCAATAATTCAAAGAATTTTTTTTTATTCATAGCCCAACTTCTACCATTAGGAGGCATTACCTTGCGTCCAGAAGGTGTGATGATTTCATAAATATCCTTAGGTGTTACTCTTTTTACGGATAAATCTCCAGATTTCCAAGGACCGCGAGGATCATTATCAGGATTTTTATAGCGCGCATCCATATTGTTTGAACGAGGAAGCAATTGAGGGCGCCAAATCGTTTTATCTTTGGCATAAACCATGATAAAATCATGGTTATCGGAAAGCCATTTTGTATCATTTTGTGGAGCATATTTCTTTTGCCAAATAATATTGTTGATGAAATTTTGGCGACCAAAAATTTCATCCATCATCACTTTAAGATAGGCTTGTTCATCATCATCAATTGATATCCAGATACTTCCATCATCCGCCAGTAAATGATGTAACAATTCTAGCCTGTCTCTCATAAGACTGAGCCATATGGAATGCTCTAAACCATCTTCATAATGTTCAAAGGCATTGCCTGTATTATAAGGCGGATCGATATAGATACATTTTACCTTCCCCGTATATTCTTTCTCAAGCGCTTTGAGCGCGAGCAAATTATCACCAAAAATAAGTTTATTATCAAAAATATCTTGGGATGATATTTGATGCGAAGCGTGATAAGATTTTTCAAGATCCTCTAATAAGATACGAGGCTCTAGTTTTGGGCGTTTTTCTTTTCCAATCCAAGTGAGTTCTAGTTTTTGTTTATTATAACTCATGCGATCGTCCTTAAATTCAAATGCTTGTGAAAAGTAAACAGCTTATTCATGAATGGCTAAATTAGAGTCTCTTAACAATATACTTTTAGTACCATCCGACAGCAATTTGAGCTTCTTCTGACATACAATCAGGTGTCCATGGTGGATCAAAAGTCATAGTGACTTCAACATACGAAACCCCTTCAACTGCACTGACTGCATTTTCTACCCACCCCGGCATTTCACCAGCAACAGGGCATCCCGGTGCTGTAAGAGTCATTTCAATTTTTACTGAACGATCATCTTCAATATCAATACGATAAATCAGTCCTAGCTCATAAATATCAGCAGGAATCTCTGGGTCATAAACTGTTTTAAGAGCAGCAATAATATCATTCGTCATACGATCAATTTCATCTGCTGGAATTGCTGATATGTAAGATTTTTTATTTTCACTTACAGTTTCAACAGATTCTGTAGAATGACGCTCTTCAATTAATTCAGCCATTAAAAAATGTCCTTGTTTCTTGCAATGCTTCTACCAATTGATCTATATCTTCTTTAGTGTTATACATGGCTAACGATGCGCGGCAAATAGATGTTAGACCAAAGCGCTGTAATAAAGGCTGTGCACAATGAGTTCCCGCACGTATTGCAACCCCTTTTCTATCAATAAACATAGCGATATCATGGGCGTGAATTCCTTCAATTGTAAATGATATAATAGCTCCTTTATTGGGAGAATGACCATAAATACGCAATGACTCAACCATTTTAAGTTTTTCCTGCGCATAAGCTAAAAGGGACCTCTCATGGGCATGAATCGTGCTACGACCTTTCTCTTGTATATAATCAATAGCCGCAGTTAATCCAATAGCTTCAACGATAGGAGGGGTACCTGCTTCAAAACGGTAAGGAGGAGCATTATAAAACACCTTATCGGTTGTTACCTCCTCGATCATTTCCCCTCCCCCTTGAAAAGGACGCATTTCTTCTAATCTATCTTCTTTACCATACAAAACACCAATACCAGTGGGACCATAAAGCTTATGACCTGTAAAGACATACCAATCACAATCGAGATCTTGCACATCAACGGTTAAATGTACTGCTCCTTGAGAACCATCAACAAGAACCGGAATAGAATTTTGATGTGCTAGTTTAATAATCTCTTTAACAGGAGGCACAGTTCCTAATATATTGGACATATGCGTTATAGCAACAAGCCGCGTTTTTTCGCTTAAAGCCTTTTGGAAATCTTCAATGTGCAGAACACCATTTTCATCGACAGGAACAAAAATAAGTTTAACACCTTTTTGTTCACGGAGAAAATGCCAAGGAATAATATTTGAATGATGTTCCATGATCGTTAGAACAATCTCATCACCTTCTTTGAGTTTTGGCATCGCCCAACCATAAGCAACAGTATTAATAGCTTCTGTTGCATTTTTCGTAAAAACAATTTCTTCAGCTTTTTGAGCATTTAGAAAAACACGAACGGTTTCACGAGAATTTTCATAAGATTGTGTTGCTATATTGGCTAAAAAATACATTCCCCTATGCACATTAGCATAACTATAGTGATAATAATTATTCATTGCATTGAGTACTGACATTGGTTTTTGGGCAGAAGCACTACTATCAAGATATGCTAATCGCTTTCCATAAACTTGATGGTGTAAAATAGGAAAATCACGCCGAATTTCTTCGACATTATAAGTAAATGTTTGTACGTTATTTTCCATTTTTTCTACCTTAAACATTTTTTTCAAGCCATTTACTAATGATATTCTCCAAAACGATTTGAATCTTATCCTGCTTGATGTCATCAATGAGCTCAGAGATAAATCCTTTAATCAAAAGTGCACGAGCCGTTTTAAATGGGATACCACGCGCCATAAGATAAAAAAGATAATCATGATTAATATTAGCAACTGTTGCACCATGACCGCACGCAACATCATCAGCAAAAATCTCCAGTTCAGGCTTTGCATTAAATTCTGCATCATCTGAAAGAATAAGGCTATTACAAGCCATGCGTGCATCTGTTTTTTGCGCTTTTTGAGAAACACGTATTATTCCTTGGAAAACACCAACAGCCTTATCTGTAACCACATTGCGTATAATTTCGGTTGATGTTGACTTTTCTTCCACATGACGAACAGTCATTGTAAGATCACTATGTGTTTGTCCTGATAATAAATTTATGACGCGTAATTGAAAATTAGATTCTTCTCCCTGTAATTCAATATCGATTTCTTGGCGATTTAATTGGCTCCCTATATTAATGACATAAAGTGATAACTTTGCTCTTTGATCAAGAACAGCACAAAATCGACCAAATTGTGTAGAATTAAAATCACGATTGCGAATGAGAATCCACGTAACATCACTATCAGCAGCAATACTTAATGAAAATATTGAACTGACAAAGGTATCTTTATCATTGCCAACCTGATGTTCAATAAACATAACTTGACTATTTTTATCAACTTTTATATCCGAAAAAATATGAGATTGTCCCCCCATTTGTATATTTTGTAATTCAATGGGTATATTTAACTTTGTATTTTCAGGGATGTGAAAAAGCCAACCATCTGTAACAAAAGCTGTATTTAACTGTCCAATAAAATCTTCATCAGAAATGTTTTGATTTATCTGCACAGAATTATCTTCTAATGCGTCTGAAAGGCGTTTTACTGTAATATTGTCTACCTTTGACTCTATCGATGTTTTTCCATTGTTTATGGAGAAAACAGCACTTTCTGAAAGCAATGCATCAACCAATTGATTGTCTTGAACTTTTGAAAAATTGCTAATAGACTTCAGTAAGGTACGCAGATTGGTATAATGCCATCTTTCGATTTTACGGGAAGGAAGCCGTGTCATTTGAAACTGCTCAATAGTTTTCTTGCGGATTTCCTGTACAGCTTTATCACCAGGTAAGTCGTTTACATACTGATTAAAATTACTGAGGATATTTTCTTCAACCGCTAACAAGTTTTGCTGTGTATTCATATTTAATAACCTCAAACCGCTTCCCTGATAAGATCAGCATACCCATTTTCCTCTAAATAAAGCGCTAAGGATTTATCACCGCTTTTGATAATTTGTCCTTTATAAAGAACATGTACCGTATCAGGAATAATATAATTAAGTAGCCGTTGATAATGGGTAATCACCAGAAATGAACGTTTTGAATCCCGAAGTTTATTAACACCATCTGCAACAATTTTTAGTGCATCAATATCTAAACCAGAATCCGTTTCATCTAAAATGCAAAGTTTAGGTTCAAGAAGTGCCATTTGTAAAATTTCAGCGCGTTTTTTTTCTCCACCTGAAAAACCTACATTTAATGGACGCTTTAGCATATCCATATCTATTTCAAGTTTGGCTGAAACTTCTTTAACATATTTTATAAATTCAGGAATTTTAAGTTCTTCGTGACCTCGTGCTTTGCGTTGAGAGTTCATCGCAACTTTTAAAAATTCCATTGTTGCTACCCCTGGTATTTCCATTGGATATTGAAATGCAAGAAAAACACCATATGCAGCACGTTCTGCTGGATCCATTTCTAAAAGTGATTGCCCATTATAGAGAATATCTCCTTCTGTTATTTCATAATCATCACGACCAGCAAGTAAATAAGACAAAGTTGATTTTCCGGCTCCATTTTGTCCCATGATAGCGGCAACTTCTCCATCTTGAACTGTCAAGTTTAAACCACGAATAACTTTTGTATCGGTCTCAGCAATACGGGCGTGCAAATTTTTTATCTCTAACATAATTTAATCCTGTTTTGGCTGTTTTTTCAGATACAGATGCGGATTATTTTGCCTTAGCATCCATCTACTTTTGTAATTAGCATAGAGGTCATTTTTAGCATTATATGCTACTGTTACAGCCTTTTTACATAAAGTCTTCTATTTATCTAATTAAATAAAATTATCCAACACTACCTTCAAGGCTAATACCAATAAGCTTTTGTGCTTCGACAGCAAATTCCATGGGAAGTTTTTGAATGACCTCTTTTACAAAACCATTTACAATTAATGCGATAGCTTCTTCTTCGGGAATTCCTCTCTGCATAACATAAAAAAGTTGGTCATCAGAAATTTTTGATGTTGTGGCTTCATGTTCAAACTGAGCTGTTGCATTTTTTGCTTCAATATAAGGAACTGTATGTGCACCACAATCATTCCCGATTAACAAACTATCACATTGCGTAAAGTTACGCGCATTTTGTGCTTTTCGATGAGCTGTGACTTGTCCTCGATACGTGTTATTTGAAAAACCTGCAGAAATACCTTTGGAAATAATGCGACTGGAAGTATTTTTTCCCAAATGAATCATTTTTGTACCGGAATCAATTTGTTGATGACCGTTTGCAACGGCAATAGAATAAAATTCTCCACGCGCATTATTACCACGGAGTAAGCAAGATGGATATTTCCAAGTAATCGCAGAACCAGTCTCAACTTGTGTCCATGAAATTTTAGAGCTATCACCTCGACAATCTCCACGCTTCGTCACAAAATTATAAATACCACCCTTTCCATCTCTATCGCCAGGATACCAATTTTGTACTGTAGAATATTTAATCTCTGCATTTTCAAGGGCAATAAGCTCAACAACAGCAGCATGAAGTTGGTTTTCATCACGTTGGGGTGCTGTACACCCTTCAAGATAAGAAACATAGGAATCTTCAGCGGCGATAATCAATGTTCGTTCAAATTGGCCAGTGTTACGTTCATTAATCCTAAAATAAGTTGAAAGCTCCATAGGACAACGAACCCCTTTGGGAATATAAACAAATGAACCATCTGTAAAGACAGCTGCATTTAAGGCCGCATAATAATTATCACTTATAGGTACAACTGTTCCTAAATATTCTTTCATAAGCTCAGAATGTTCAATAATCGCCTCTGAAATAGAACAAAAAATCACACCGGCGCGTGCCAACTCTTTTTTGAATGTTGTTACAACAGAAACAGAATCAAAGACTGCATCAACAGCCACCTGCCCCGATACAGACATACTGTCATCAAAAGTGGAGGGATCAGACTGTTTTCTTACTCCTGCCAAAATCTCTTGTTCTTTAAGGGGAATGCCAAGTTTTTCATATGTTGCTAATAACTCAGGATCCACTTCATCCAAAGATTTTGGTCCTGTATGATTTTTTGGAGCAGCATAATAATAAAGCTCTTGAAAATCAATTTTAGGATATTCAAGACGCGCCCAATGAGGCTCTTGCATCGTCAGCCAACGGCGGTAAGCCTTTAAGCGCCATGTTAGCATCCATTCAGGCTCATGTTTTTTAGCGGAAATAAATTTGATAATATCCTCATTTAAGCCTTTTGGAGCTTTATCGGTTTCAATATTGGTTTCAAAACCATATTTATATTGGTCAACATCTATTTCACGTACTTGGCGTATCGTTTCTTGTACTGCCGGCATAAATTTTCTCCATTTTTTGGCGTCAAAAACCGGTAACTAAAGTCTTGTTTTTTACAAGATTAAAGTAAGCAAGTTATCTCTAGGCTATAGGTAAAGTGCAAAAATTTCAATCAAACTTATTTTATTTTTAAAATAATTCTAATTTTTATAACTTTCTGATGATAAATCTTCCCCTTTTTTCCTGCTTATAATTTGAGAAAAAAACGACAGAAAATCATCAATATCTTCAGAAGTTGTGCCACGCCCTAGCGAAATGCGAATGGCACCATTTGGAACATGATACCCCATTGCCTCCAACACTTTGCTTTGTTTTACTTTTCCCGAAGAACAAGCAGAGCCGGATGATAAAGAAAACCCTTCTAAATCAAAAGCAATTTGCATCGTTTCAGCTTTTATATTTTTCACGGTAAAGTAAGTTGTATTTGGCAAACGTTGAACTCTTTTGCCAAAAATCTCAACATTTTTACTTATTCTTTGTAGTCCATTTTCTAATTTATTGCGTAAATATATTAACTGTTTTATTTCCTCCTGTGTGAAGCAATCAGTTATCGCTGCCCCAAAAGCAGCAATAAGGGGCAATGCTTCTGTTCCTCCACGGAGACCTTTTTCTTGTCCTCCCCCAGTAATAAGAGGGTGTGGCATGAGAAGATTACCACATGAAACAAAAGCACCGATTCCTTTCGGACCGCCAACTTTATGTGCAGACAATATAAAAAAGTCTCCTCCTAGCTGATTAATATCCACAAAATTTTTATCTACATATTGTGTCAAATCAACAATAAGAGTGCCTCCTAAATCCCGAACAATAGCGGCGATTTCTGTTAATGGTTGAATAACACCCGTTTCACTATTTGCAGCTTGAATAGCAACAAGAGGTAAACCTTTTGTTTTATCATGAACCGTTAAGAGTGATGTTAATTTATCTTGTTGTATGAGCCCATCTTGATCAACAGCAATGACGCTTATCAACTCTTTAGAAAAACGTCCTCCCTCTGCCACAGAGGGATGTTCAGTCGCTCCAAGGTAAAGACGAGAAAATTTAACTTTTGCATTCCCCATATTGTAAAAGGGTGTTAACAAAGTCATTGCGGCTTCACTCGCACCAGAGGTAAATACCACGTGATCTGGATCTGTTTTAAGATTTTCAGCGATTTGCCGACGAGCCTTTTGCAACAAAGTTTTAGCCGCACGCCCTTCCTTATGAACAGATGATGGATTACCAAATATTTCTAAAGATTCCAGTAACGCTATTCGTGCCACTTTTTTGAGTGGTGTTGTTGCGTTATGATCAAAATATCGGCGTTTTATAACCATTTTACATCGCAATCATTAATCTTATGAATTGATTAAAAAAATAGCGCAATTTTCTTGAAAAGTGCACTAAAAAAAGAATATCTAATAATTATTTAAGAGATTCTATGGTAAAAGTCGACCAAGATCAATGAAAGCCTTTTATTGCATTTAAGGAGCATTTTATGCCAGAAATTATTTTTAACGGTCCTGCGGGTCGGCTCGAAGGACGTTATCAACCTTCACAACAAAAAAATGCACCCATTGCGATTATTTTGCATCCTCATCCCCAATTTGGTGGAACTATGAATCATAAAATTGTCTATGACCTTTTTTATATGTTCCAACAACGTGGATTTACAACTTTACGTTTTAACTTTCGTGGTATTGGTCGTAGTCAGGGTGAATTTGATTATGGAATAGGAGAACTTTCAGATGCTGCTGCTGCTCTCGATTGGGTGCAAACACAACATCCAGATTCTAAAAATTGTTGGGTAGCAGGATATTCATTTGGAGCATGGATTGGTATGCAGCTTTTAATGCGCCGACCGGAAATTGAGGGATTTATCTCAGTAGCCCCTCAGCCTAATGTTTATGACTTTTCATTTCTTGCACCTTGTCCCTCCTCTGGGCTTATCATTCATGGCGGTATCGATAAAGTTTCCCCTCCAAAAGATGTTCAAATACTTGTCGATAAATTAAAAACACAAAAAGGTATCATCATCACACAAGAAATATTGGAAGAGGCTAATCACTTTTTCAGTGGTTGTCATGAAGAACTTATTGAGCGATGTGCCCACTATTTGGATAACCATATCTCCAATGAACTTCTCGCTCCTCCTCCTGAAATACTTTCACTAACTTAGGAAAATACGATAGATTTATAAAAAATTAGCAAAAGTCGTTTCTGATCATAACAAAGTAATTTTTTCCATTTGCATTTAAAATTTTTCTAAATTTTATTTCAGGATAGAAATGAGAATAACAGCATACCTGTTTTCTATCACTGATAAGGCTCTTTTTTAGTGTAAAAAGGAAATAATACCTGTATTATTATCTTTACATTACCAATATGTCTCTTTCTCTTGTGAGGTGTGTGTCAGTTATGATAGATAACGCATTAATAACTCATTATATAATCGCCTATTCTATAAAATAATGCACTCTTAAATTAGGAAATTAAATCTGTGTTTGCCTTTAAATCTGATTTTTTACACATTATGAGCGAACGTGGTTTTATCCACCAAATTTCAGATGAAAAAGGCTTAGATGATCTTTTTTCAAAAGAAACTGTAAGCGCTTATACTGGATTTGACCCAACAGCATCGAGTTTACATGCTGGAAGTCTTCTTCAGATTATGATGCTTTATTGGTTACAAAAAACAGGTCATCGCCCCATTGCTTTAATGGGTGGAGGAACTGGATTGATTGGTGATCCTTCTTTCAAAGATGAAGCGCGACGCCTTCTGACACAAAATGATATTGCTGAAAATATTGATGGTATTAAAAAGGTATTTGCTAACTATTTGACATTCGGTGACCGAGAAACCGATGCTTGTATTGTGAATAACGCGGAATGGTTATGCAATTTAAACTACTTAGAATTTTTGCGTGATGTAGGAAAACATTTTTCTGTCAATCGTATGTTGTCATTTGATTCCGTTAGACTCAGACTTGAGCGTGAGCACTCTTTGTCATTCTTAGAGTTTAATTATATGATTCTGCAAGCTTATGATTTTGTTGAACTTTATAAACGTTATGGATTGCGTATGCAAATGGGGGGCTCTGATCAGTGGGGCAACATTATTAACGGAATCGAATTAGGGCATCGTTTAGGAACACCGCAATTATATGCGTTAACATCACCATTGCTGACAACCTCTTCCGGTGCCAAAATGGGTAAATCATTGAATGGGGCTGTATGGCTGAATGCGGATAAGCTTTCACCTTATCAATTTTGGCAATACTGGCGCAATACAGAAGATGCTGATGTAACACGATTTCTAAAGCTCTATACTCCATTGCCAATGGATGAGATTCTTAAACTTTCTCTATTACAAGGGACAGAAATTAACGAAGCAAAAAAAATTCTTGCAACAGAAATTACAGCAATGTTGCATGGACGTGTTCTTGCTGATGCAGCAGCAGAAACAGCTCGCAAAACGTTTGAAGAAAAAACTCTAGGAGAAAATCTTCCAACTGTTGAAATTAATGCCTCAGAATTAAAAAAAGGTGTTGGATTGCTCACTCTTTTAGTACAAGCAGGACTCGCTAGATCTAATAGTGAGGCACGCCGACACGTTCAAGGTGGGGGGGTCCGTGTAAATGATCAAATTATTGAGGATGAAACACATCTTATTATTGAAGGGGATGTCAGTGCAGAAGGAACCGTTAAACTTTCTTTTGGTAAGAAAAAACATGTTGTGATGAAACCAGTATAATCTTTTGCTGTTTTGTTTATGTTGTCAACCTTGTTTTTTCAATTCAATTGTTGTGATAGGGCGAGTTTTGTTAGGAAATAAAGGTCTCTTCAAAACAATAATATTCTAGAGAGTTGAATAGTTCTTTTCTTCTGTGTACTCTGATATCTTATACCTGTTACACAAGAAAGATGAAAATAATGACAAGACCAATGAAAGGTGCTCTTGCTCCTGATTTTAATTTGCCGCGCGATGGAGGAGAGATGGTATGTCTTTCTGACTTTAAAGGAAAGTCTGTTGTTTTATATTTTTATCCAAAAGATGACACTAGTGGTTGCACAAGCGAAGCACTTGATTTCACAAAATTAAAGATGAAATTTGATGAAATCGGTGTTTCTGTTATTGGAATCTCTCCAGATAATGTAAAAAAACATGATAAATTTAAAGTAAAACATGAACTTGATGTCATCTTGGTTTCTGATGAAGAAAAAACAACCCTCGAAGCTTATGGTGTTTGGGTTGAGAAAAGCATGTATGGACGCAAATATATGGGAGTTGAACGGAGCACTTTTTTAATTGATGCAAATGGAATAATAGCAGAAGAATGGCGTAAAGTAAGCGTATCTGGGCATGCTGAAAATGTTTTAGCTACTGCAACACTTTTATATCATAATGGTAACTTGTAAATTGAGTGTTTGATTTGCCTTAAAAAGCAAAAGTTATCCTCCTTAATTGATTTTAGTTTTTCAACGGATTCAATTTTTACAATATATTGATTTATAAGGATAATGAATTGTTTTACATTTATATTAGTCCCCCGAATATCCCAAATTTTTCTTATTTCAGATTCTTCCTATCACTTGCAATATCATAAGCAGAATTGGCGTGTGAGAAAAAAAATGAAGAAAGAAACAAGAAAATCCCTCTTTAAACCTTTAAAGTATCAAGGACTATCGTAACATCACAACATCAATAAAACGAACAGCTTAAGAAAAAATCTACATGGCTTGAAGGAAGGATATATAATTAACGAATATCCTCAATTTTTTTGTCTTGTCTATAAATGCGCCGTGCGAGTGCTGCCTCTATAAATGCATCTAAATTACCATTAAGTACGGATTGTGGATCCGTATTTTCAATTCCTGTACGCAAATCTTTGACAAGCTGATAGGGTTGAAGAACATAAGATCTAATTTGATGTCCCCATCCGATTTCTGTTTTAGAAGATTCAGCAGCATTGGTTTCTTCTTCTCTTTTTTTAAGCTCTTCTTCATAAAGCCGTGCACGCAACATCGACCAAGCCGTAGCGCGATTTTTATGTTGAGAGCGCTCTGTTTGACATTGAACAACAATACCCGTTTTTATATGCGTGATGCGAACAGCAGAATCTGTCGTGTTAACATGTTGTCCTCCTGCTCCCGATGCACGATATGTATCAATACGCACATCTGCCTCTGAAACATCAACTTCAATATTGTCATCAATAACTGGATAAACCCAAATGCTTGCAAAAGAGGTATGGCGCTTTGCATTCGAATCAAATGGAGAAATCCGCACTAAACGATGAACGCCTGATTCTGTTTTTAACATTCCATAAGCATTATGCCCTTTTACAAGAATAGTCGCTGACTTTATTCCTGCTTCTTCTCCATCATGAATTTCTAAAATTTCAACCTTCATTTCATGCTGTTCAGCCCAGCGCATATACATACGTAAGAGCATAGAAGCCCAATCTTGGCTTTCTGTTCCCCCTGCTCCAGCATGAACTTCTAAATAGGTATCATTCGGATCTGCTTCTCCTGAAAGAAGTACATCAATTTGCCTTTTATCTATCTCATTTTTAAGATTACGTATTGATCTTTCTGCATCAGCGATAATTTCAACATCACTTTCTTCTTCGCCCATCGCAATAAGCTCAATGCATTCTTCAAGTGTTTTTGTAAATGATAAAAGACCATTGATTGAATCATCAAGACGTTGACGCTCACGCATCATATCCTGTGCTCGTTGTGCATCATCCCATAATGATGGATCTTCTGCTTTTTGATTAAGATATTCGAGACGCTTTAGTGATTGATCCCAGTCAAAGATGCCCCCTTAGCAATTGTATTGCTTTCTGGATTTTATCAACTAATGTTTCTATTTCTGCTCGCATAATTTAACACCGTATTTTTAAAAACTCTTTTTGGTTGTGTCTCTTAGCATTTTATACAAATTTAATAGCTGCTATCAGAAAATGGTACAATTCTATCACTCTATTTACAGAACAGACATTGTAAAAAAGAGATAAAAACCATGACTCATGGCAAAAGGAGATTTTTTCGATTAATACAGCCCACCTGTCCCACTTTCAAGTGCTTTGTTGACTTGTGGAGAAGTCGTTACTGCAGGAACACCTTCTTGAAAAGAATTTGTACTCCCAATAACTTGATATATATCAGCAGGACCAGTCCCTGGTTTAAATGCTTCTATAATAACATCTTGATCTCCTCTTTCGGCAAGCATTCCTGTTTTTCGATTAATTGGCATTAAAATCATGCCCTTTGGCATCTTAAAGGGAACATCTGGCTTCCCTTTAAGAGCATCTGCCATAAAATCACCAAAAATAGGCGCAGCTAATGAACTTCCTGTTCCATTATATCCTAACGGAGCTGGTTGATCATAACCGACAAAAATACCAACGACAATATCAGGAGTAAATCCCATAAACCAGACATCCTTAGAGTCATTGGTTGTTCCTGTTTTAGCAGCAATATGTCGATTAAGATAACGTAAACGTGCCGCAGTACCACGCTGAACAACCCCTTCCATCATCGATGTAATCTGATAAGCCGTCATAGGGTCAAGAACTTGATCTCTTTCATCAATCAATGTGGGCTCACTTTGATTATTCCATGAATGCGTATTACAATTTTCGCAAATACGATCATCATGACGATAAATTGTCTTCCCATAACGATCTTGAATTCTGTCTATCAGAGAAGGTTTAATAGAGCGTCCCCCATTGGCAATAACTGAATAAGCTGTAACCATTCGTAATACTGTTGTTTCGCCAGCCCCTAAAGCCATGGGAAGATAAGGCTGCAATTTATCTACGATCCCAAAGCGTTCTGCATATTCAGCGACAAGAGGCATTCCCATATCATTGGCAAGCCGTATTGTCATAAGATTACGAGAACGCTCAATACCATAACGCAACGTTGAAGGTCCTGCAAAGGTACCTCCATAATTTTTGGGTTGCCAAACTTCACCATTATATTGACGAACTTCAATGGGGCCATCTAAAACAACGGATGCTGGTGTATATCCGTTATCAAGAGCTGCTGCATAAACAAAAGGCTTAAAAGCAGACCCCGGTTGGCGATAAGCTTGGGTTGCACGATTGAATTCAGATGCGGCAAAAGAAAATCCTCCCACCATAGCAAGAACGCGCCCTGTATGAGGTTCCATAGCAACAATTGCACCTTCAACCTTTGGAATTTGTTGTAAACGATAAGTATTGTTTGTATTGGGTAGTTTTTCAACAAAAATGACATCCCCAACTTGCAGAACATGAGATAAGCTCTGAACAGTTTTTTGATAACCATTTTCTTTTACAACATGGAGTGCCCATTTTGAATCAGCTTCAGATAAAACAGCAATTTCCCGTTTTTTTGATAATATACCTGAAGCTTCGCGCTGTGGCTGTAAACCAATCTCTACTTTGTTGGGATTAGTAGAAAGAACAACAGCTAAACGCCATTCAGGAACATCACTTAGCCCTGTGATATTTGCAAGTTCTGTCCCCCAATCACTTTTCTCATCAATATGCGCATAAGCTCCACGCCATCCTTGCGCATGATCAAATCTAATTAATCCATCGTGCAAAGCACGTCGCGCAATAAGTTGTAAATGCGGATCAAGCGTTGTACGAATGGAAAGCCCACCTTCATAAAGTGTTTTAGCCCCATAGCGATGTATTAAACGACGCCGTACTTCTTCAGTAAAATAATCAGCCGCAAAAACATAGCTATCACTCCCACGTATTGTCGCTCCTAAAGGTTTAGCTTTTGCTTTTTCACCTTGTTCACGCGTTACATATCCATTTGCAATCATCCGGTCTATAACCCAATTACGCCGATCAATAGCACGTTGTGTATTCTTAAATGGATCATAATTTGCTGGTCCTTTTGGAAGAGCAGCCAAATAAGCACATTGTTCTAGCGTCAGGTCATTGACGGATTTATTGAAATAAGTCAAAGAAGCAGCTGCTATACCATAAGTGCCACGACCCAGATAAATTTCATTGAGATAAAGTTCGAGAATATGATCTTTTGAATAAGTTTTCTCAATACGCATTGCTAAAATAGCTTCCTTAAATTTACGTTCTAACGTTGTTTCTGAACTTAAAAGGAAGTTTTTAGCGACTTGTTGCGTTATAGTTGATGCACCCTCTGGACGTCTTCCAGAACCAATATTACGAATATTATTGATCAAAGCTCGAGAAAGTCCTTCAGGATCTAAACCAAAATGATGATAAAAGTTTTTGTCTTCAGCCGAAATAAAAGCATTTATAACAAGCTTTGGTATTGATTGAATCGGTAAATAGAGGCGATGTTTTGTTGCAAACTCTGCCATAAGACGGCCATCAGAAGCATGGACGCGGGTCATTACCGGCGGCTCATAAAGTGAAAGAACTTCATAATCAGGGAGTGCATTTGCTTGACCACTGGTCATAACACCCCACGTTATTGCACCACAAAGTCCAATAGCAATAAAAAAACGAAGAAGATATCTTAAAAAAATTATCATAAAAACGGCTATCGCTTTCTTAAGAATTAATTAAAGAAAAAATACGTTACTTCAAACACACCAAGTGGATATCACCACAAGATTGAGATCAAGAGAAATTGTTTTCTATCTTTTATTTATACTAGGGTACACTAGAAGCCCATACTGATACTCTATTTTCTCACAAATTTAAAGAGGCTGTATCATTTTCTGCCTATAATCAGCAAATTGACGAATAGAATGAGCAATAGAGGCTGCCATTTGTTTTCTCCAATGAGGATCATTTAGTAACTTTTCATCCTCTTTATTGGATAAATAACCTATCTCTATCAAGACTGAGGGTATATCTGAAGCTCTTAAAACTTGAAAATTAGCATACCGATGTGGGTTATTAATCAAGTTAATATGATTCTTTGATAAACTTGAAATAACACTATTTGCAAAATTAACCGAAAATGTATGTGTTTCACGTCGTGTAAGATCCATCAAAATATCTGTAACTTCGAGCGTTTCATCTGCAGGCAAACCATCAAGCAAATCAACTTTATTTTCATTTTCAGCTAAAGATTTTGCAATGGCATCAGAGGCTTTTTCTGATATGGTATACACTGTAGCACCGCGAAGAGAATGTAAATCAATCGTATCCGCGTGAATAGATATAAAAAGATCAGCATCAAACTCTTGCGCTTTTTTAACTCTTTCACTTAGTCTTAAAAAAATATTGGAATCTCGTGTTAAAGCAACGGTAATATGAGAATCCTTTTGTAATTCGTCTCGCAATGCACGCGCAAAGTCTAAAGTCACATCTTTTTCTAAAATTCCAGTAACACCCCGTGCACCACCATCAATACCACCATGACCAGGATCAAGAACAACACGGAAATTATATGCTGGCATTAACTGTGTTTGTGTATCAAAATTGCTTCTTTGCTGTTTTTTTAATGTCTCATCAAATTTTTCTTGTGTACTTTTACGAATATCAATCAGCAACTGCCATAAACCATTATTTAATTTTTTTACGACATTTTTTTCAACCACAAAAGCCGTTTTACTTGTCAAAATAATGCGTGAAGTCTGTATATCAGAGAAAGCATAACGTACATCTGAAAGCATAACGGATAATGTATTCCGTTTCTTTAAAGGCGTATTTTGCATCGAAAAGTCAATTGTAGGTAAATTGATAACCAAACGTGCTGGCCTGTCCAAAATCTGTAAACGAACATTTGGTTTTGAATTAAAAACCGCAATAATACGCGTATGAACACTATCACCAATGGTTCGAAAATTAATAAGTCTCAGAGGATCTGCGGCTTGAACACTGGTTTGGAGTAGAAAAAAAGATAATAAAAAGTATGTGACGAGCACAATAACATCCCCATAAGCTGTTTTCAGCTTTTTGGTAAAAAAAACTCTTATCATAAGCAAAATACTCTACATTACCTTTGTAATAATTTATCTTGGTTATATAAAATGATACACCAATTTATTCTCTATTTTTCAATAAAAGCTAAATAAACACCCAAAAACGAAATTAAGGTCATAAAGATATTATAATTATACATGATTTACATTGTTACTTGCCAAACGCATGATATCAACATAAAAGAATATTTATGCTTCCTAGCTGATAATAGTCATCTAAATTATCTGTAACTCATATTAAGTTGTCTTTAGAGGTTTTTTGCCTATTATGCGTTGAGACTTTTTTATGGATGAAAAATTTCTATGTTATAATATTAGGATTGCATTACTTAAGATTCGTTGGTTCGGATATCCGAACTGTTTTAAAGATTATTTTACCGGAGACTTTTAAGAAATATGAGTCATAAAAAACAGATGGAAATAATGATGGGAAATGGTGTAAATGCAGTCATGCCTCTGCACGTGGTGTTCCGTCCTGTTTTTCTGGTACCTCCCTTTTATGGCAGACAGCCTTTTATGTTTACGAATAGTTATAGCGTTCGTTTGAATAAAATTGTGCATGTCGCCTTCAGGATATTAACTTATGTCAAACAAAATGCTTATAGATGCCTCCCATCCGGAGGAAACTCGTGTTGTTGTTGTTCACGGCAACAAAATTGAAGAACTTGATTTTGAATCAGAACATAGAAAACAGCTCAAGGGGAATATTTATCTCGCACGGATTACGCGTGTAGAACCGTCTCTCCAAGCAGCTTTTGTTGAATATGGTGGAAACCGACATGGTTTTTTAACATTTTCTGAAATTCATCCTGATTATTATCAAATTCCTATTGCTGATCGACTTGCTCTTCTTGAAGAAGAGGAAAAAGCAGCTATAGGAGAAAATTCTGTAGATACCTTTACGGAAGAAGCAACTAAAAATAAAAAACGCTCCAGAAGAACAAAAAAAAATGGAAAAAACAATGTCATTGCAGCCGATATTGAAAGTGACATCACATCTGAAGCGACAATAATTGATAATACAGAAGAAGCATTAAATGCCGATATCTCTGATGATGAGATCGAAATGGTCGGTGCTGAGGACATCCGTGAAGAGCTCCCAATTTATCAAAGAAAACAAGGGCGCCAGTATAAAATTCAAGAAGTCATTAAACGACGTCAAATTTTGTTGGTACAAGTTATCAAAGAAGAGCGTGGTAATAAAGGTGCTGCCCTTACAACATATTTATCTCTAGCAGGTCGTTACTCTGTTCTAATGCCCAACACAGCACGTGGTGGTGGCATTTCACGAAAAATTACGAACGTACAAGACCGTAAGCGTCTTAAAGAAATCGTAAAAGAATTAGCTGTTCCAAAAGGTATGGGCGTTATCTTACGAACTGCTGGTGCCAATAGAACAAAAGCTGAAATTAAACGTGATTATGAATATCTTATGCGGTTATGGGATACTATTCGCACTTTGACACTCGAGTCAACGGCGCCATGCCTTGTCCATGAAGAAAGCAATCTCATCAAGCGTTCTATACGAGATCTTTACAATAAGAACATTAGTGAAATTCTTGTTTCTGGAGACCAAGGATATCGTGAAGCGAAAGACTTTATGCGTATGCTCATGCCAAGTCATGCAAAAGTTGTGCAACCTTACCGTGATCCTACCCCCATTTTCGCAAGAAATAATATTGAAATTCAACTTGATAAAATGTTGCAACCACAAGTTTCTTTAAAATCTGGTGGTTATCTTGTTATTAATCAAACAGAAGCACTTGTTGCTATTGACGTAAATTCTGGCCGCTCCACGAAAGAATTCTCTGTCGAAAAGACAGCCTTACAAACTAACCTTGAAGCTGCTGAAGAAGTAGCGCGGCAATTACGCTTGCGTGACCTTGCTGGTTTAATTGTGATTGATTTTATTGATATGCTTGAAGAACGCAATGTGAAGCTGGTCGAAAAAAAATTAAAAGATTGTTTAAAAAACGATCGTGCTCGTATTCAAGTAGGTCATATTTCACACTTCGGCCTTTTAGAAATGAGTCGTCAACGTATTCGCATATCGGTTTTAGAAAGTACAACACAGCCCTGCCCGCATTGCGCAGGAACAGGAAATATACGTTCTGAATCATCCATTGCGTTACATGTCATGCGCTCAATTGAAGAATATCTTCTTCATAATTCGCAATATAATATTATCGTGCGCACACCCGTAGCAACAGCGCTTTATGTATTAAATCATAAACGCAACATTCTTGTTAATTTAGAAGCTCGTTTTAAGCTTAATATTAGTATTGAAGCAGATGATAGTATTGGAACGCAACATCTTGTTATTTCTAAAGGCTCAATAGCAGAGAGCATTTCTCGATCTTCATTGGAAGATGCCAATGAGCAAGAAATTGAAGATTCTGTTTTCATAAAGAGTGAATCTATTGAAAATCCTTCTCCCATTGAAACAAACCAAAAGCGTAGGCGCAAAAATCGTCACGGTGAAATTACTGATCATTCTCTCTCCAACGTTCATAAAAAAGAAGATACTTTGAATGATGATTCTTATCGTCGAGGACGTCGTCGAGGACGTCGTGGTGGTCGACGCAATCAAGATAATAGTTTTCATCAGATTCGCGTTCCTTACGCAGAACCAGTGGGAGATTTTGCTAAGAAAGCTTTGGCAGAAATTAAAGCAGCGCATCGCAAACGTCGTATTTCGCCTACTAAATCTTTTGAACTTGAAGAAACAACAAATAATACACAAGCTCTAGATATACAACAACAGGGTGAATCTGAAAAAATTGATACAAGTATTAAACCTAAAAAACGTAAAACACGTTCTTCAAAAGTAGTAGAAAATCAGCTTTCTTTAGAGAATGATCAAAATGTTGCAGAACAAAAATCTCTTGAAGAAAAACCTACAACCAGTTCGATGCGTAAAGCTAAAACAAAAAAAGCAGACAAATCTATTCATGAGGTAGAAGATAAAGCTCTTGAAAAGAGTAAAAAATCAACACGTGGAACACGTAAAAAATCATCTTCTAAAGAGACGCAAATACAAAAAATATTAGAGCAAGAAACTGTAATCGAGATGGAGGAAGTTGTAGAAACCTCTCCTTCCCAAATTGAAGAAACAATTAATCAATCCGTTGTTATTTCATCAACGCCTAATGATTCTTCCAAAACTGAACGTATTGGTTGGTGGAAACGCAGAATTCTTTCGAAAAATTAAGGATTAAAAAAACCGCCACAGAAAACTGTGGCGGTTCAAATAAACAATTATAGAAAACGTTTCAACCAATTCTATAGTGTGGGTTTATTACTTTTGTTTTGCTTTTTCTTGCTCAGCCCGCATACGCTCTTCAATTTCTTTTTGCTTTGATTGAATGGCTTGCTGCAGCTTTATTTGTTCTTGTTGGAAATCTTTTTCCTCCATACCAGGACCGGTATAGGCTGCTGTAAACCCATTAAGAGAAAATTCAATAGGATTAGCTGAACCACGAAAATTAACTGTGGTTACAACCATTTTTGTTCCACTTTTCATAGCTGCTATAAGCTTATCATCTAAGACATCATTAGCAATACAACTTGGTCCATTACAAATAATATAAGGAATTTTTTTAGAGAACTCGTCACCGATTTTAATGTGAACACCTTCTGGCAAAAAACGCCCAGTAGGTACTTGAATACCTATACGTTTTTCATTTTGCTTCCCTTTTATTTCAACAAGATTAAAAGCCGTTAAAGGTTGTCCCGTATTCGATAATACAGTATTCATTGTATTACAAATATCAACATCATGCTGCTTACTGCAAACTTTGTACCAACCTTGTGATAAAGTTTGCGCATTTGCAGAAATACCAGCTATAAGAAAAAGGGCAGCGGCTCCAACTAATACTGAAACAGCAGAATAAACATTTTTATGCGACATGATTAAGTTAATCCTTTCAACGCGCTCTTAAGTAACTTTAAAAAAAATATTAAATGTAATTCCAACTTAAATTTATTAAATTATAATGAAATAACAATTAATTTTACTATTTTTACTTCAATATAAAAAAAAAAGTCAAATTTAGAGAAAAAATACGATGAGCCATTCTATTTTTATACACCCATATAATTCCCCTCTTCATCACATTGGTATTTGATATAATCTATCTATAAAATACCTCTGTGCATTTAAACTAAGATTACACAAACGAATCAATATTGCAATATTAATTAAAATAAAGTCTAATACTACTCTAAAAAACTTACTAATTAAACTTTTTACATTTATTACTCTTCATGTTAAGCTTATAGAGCCTTAGCAACAGGTTGTTGCAATGCATGAAGCTCCAAAATATCAGATAAATTTTACTGTTTTCCTTATGTGCCTCGTGTGATACATAAAAACAAAATCATCTACGATATTATTGAAACATTTAATGAATTAAAACCACTGATTGTCTAAAATTTCTGCATAATTGTAAGAGAACTTTTTGCTAATGAACAATTTTCTGCCCTTGTTTACAAAACAATGGTGATACGCTTTTGTAATAAAAATTTTATATTCTATAGCGTTTAAATAAAAAGTTTAGTTTAAAAATACGTTACTAAAGAAGTGCTTTTTTCTTAATTAAACAACACATTTTCTTAGAGAGAAAATCTATAACTGCTGAAAATATTTTATTTATAATAAACTTTCTTAAAATATAATAACATATTAATTTATAATAATAATTTATCTTTTTTCTATTTCTATATTGTATGAAAGATCTTAATAGCGCAAACCTCTCTTATATTGAATCAATAAAATTTATCCACTTGTACATCACAAGCGGAGTTAGTTTTATAGATAAAACTACTGAACAAAGGACCCCCCCTATGAATCATCTCACGTGCCTAAAGCCATAATAAATTTATGCTCATATATTATACATCTATTATTGCATCTCTGTACAAATATCATCTCTCAGCTTTATAACGTGAATAAAAAATGTAGCTTTTATAAATTTATTTTAAGTTATTTCTCAAATAAAAGAAGCTTCTAAAATGATAAATTCTTTTCAGCTTTCACAACATCAAAGATATAAATCGTTAATGATTTAAGTTTTAAGAAAAAATGAATTCAAAATATCATTTTGTTTTCCTATATAACAAAACTTAGAGCTATAAAAAATCTCTCTTATCGTATTAATGAAACAAGATTTATGATATGAGATGTATCGTCATTAAAATAATTAATCAGATAAAAATAAAAAACTACAAGCACAAAAAATTATGCATAAAAAGAAAACATAAAAAAATATATGAGTTTATTATTTAATATATATATATATTAAGTCTTATATGATAAGAATAACAGATAATATATTATGTGTATAAGATTACTTTATTATAAATAATAATTAAAAACAAAAAATTAAAATATATTTTAACTATTATTTAGTATATTATCTTAATTTCTCTGTATTTGTATAAGTAAATTTTTAATTGGATATTCTCATAGCATTATTTTTTATGAATTTTCTAAACTATAATGTTACGAAAAATTAAGTATTTTTCTATTTTGAATATAATTCAACATAAATCAAATAAATAATTTTTAATTGAATAATTCTTCAACATGAAAACGCATACGATCTATAATATTCTTTTTCTTGTTTGGAAGCATTATATTATGTACTTCTTTAATGGTATTACAAAGCTTAGGTGCACTTTTTACAAACCAATTATCTTCTGTAAGACTATTTTTTATATCGTCAAATATTTGTTTTTCATAACTATAAGAGCCATCTGTTAGTAATTCTTTAATATCCCTGACTAAACTAGGACTTATTGAATTATTTGCGCCTTTAGCCCAACTAAAATCTTTATCTTTCCAATCAAAATCTTTGCGCAAAATAGCACCTATATCACTTTGCAATATATCCGCTAACGTATTGCAAGCAATAATAAACATGAGATAATTTTTCATTATCTCATCATCACCTCCACTTTTCTCATTCATTCCCCATTCATTAAACGTTTGAGTTTTTTTTAAATAGTCTTTTGCTTTAATCAACTTTTCTTCATACTCCCCTACTTCATACTCTCTCGCTATATGTATTCTAGAGATAATTTTTTGTTTTTTTTCAGCTAGATCCTGTAATTTCGAACCAAGATTATAATATTCATCCTTCAGAGTTTTCAGTTTTTTATATAACTTATTCCGTTCCTGTAAACGCTCATAGTATTCTGCTTTAGAAATATTTTTTTCCCAAATATCCAAATGAGATATACTTTCTTCAATAAATTGTATGCTCTCTTTAATATTCTTTCTTTTGTTTTTTAAATGTTGGTATTGTTCATCAGAAGATAACTCAGCATAAGCGTTTTTTACGCCATGTATTAAAGTGAGTAATAAAAAAACGATAGTTAGACACTTTTGTAATGAAGAAAGCATGCTATCTTTACCTAAATTCTTTCTAAAAAATTTACAGGAGCTTATTAGCTTATTATATTGAAAGTGCTATTTAATGCGGTCCAACCGTCTAATCTATTTTCTTAATTATATCAATACGTATATAATAAAAACCAAATAAATATATAAAGGGTTCTTTATTATAAACTTAAATTTTATTCTTATACAAAATCAATAACTGTTTGTTTTTATAGAATGATTTTATAAAAATGAGTAACAGTTCTGAAACAATAAAGAAATTTTTTAAACAGAATGTTGTTCTGCCATTTCGACAAGCTGTGTCATAATATTCGCTGCTCCAACAAGCCTTTCATCCGCTGAGGACCAATCACGAATAAGAGCAATACTTTGATCTGGTCGAATTTTTGCCATTGAACCTTGTTTTCCCACCCACTGAACAAGAGCAACACTATTTGCAAAATAGTTATTACGAAACTGTATGACAATCCCCTTTGGTCCAACATCTAATTTTTCTACATGTGCTTTTCGACACAATGTTTTAATATGAAAGACTTTAAGAAGATGTTGAACCTCAAGGGGCAAAGGACCAAAGCGATCAATTAACTCCGCTGCAAATTCATCAATTTGTTCTAAACCATCAAGTTGTGTTAAACGACGATAAAGTCCCATACGTAATGATAAGTCAGGCACGAAACTTTCTGGTATCATCACTGTTGTACCAAGAGAAATTTGAGGTGACCATTGCTTATCTTCATTTAGCTCTCCATCTTTTAATTCAGCAACAGCTTCTTCAAGCATTTTTTGATAGAGTTCAAATCCAACTTCTTTGATATGCCCCGATTGCTCTTCACCTAAAAAATTTCCTGAACCGCGGATATCCATGTCATGGCTTGCCAATTGAAAACCGGCCCCTAAGGTGTCAAGAGATTGTAACACTTTAAGACGACGATCAGCAGCAGTTGTTAAAACTTTACCAGCAGGAAATGTAAAGAGAGCATACGCACGTTGTTTTGAACGTCCTACCCTACCACGTAACTGATAAAGGGCAGAAAGACCAAACATCTCAGCACGATGCACAATTAGGGTATTGGCTGTTGGAATATCAAGACCTGATTCAATAATGGTTGTTGATAGCAGCACATCATATTGTCCATCATAAAATGCATTCATGATATCATCAAGTTGTCCAGCCGGCATTTGTCCATGAGCCACAACGAATTTCAGTTCTGGCACATGTGTTTTGAGATATTCTTCTACAAAAGCCAGATCAGAAATACGAGGACAAACATAGAAACTTTGTCCACCACGATAATATTCTCGAAGCAGGGTCTCTCGTATAACAAGTGCATCAAAGGGTGAAATAAAAGTACGAACCGCCATTCTATCAATGGGAGGGGTTGTTATCAATGAAAGTTCACGTACACCCGATAAAGCTAACCCTAAAGTGCGTGGTATGGGAGTTGCTGAAAGTGTGAGAACATGAATATCACTTTTAAGCTCTTTTAAACGCTCTTTGTGTTTGACACCAAAATGCTGTTCCTCATCAATGATAAGAAGGCCTAACCGTAAAAAATTAACTGCACCACTTAATAATGCATGGGTTCCAATGACAATATCGATTGTACCATCTGAAACACCTTTTTTTACTCGTGCAAGTTCTTTCGCTTTTACAAGCCTCGAAGCATGTCCAATTTTAACCGGTAATCCTTGAAAACGCGAAATAAATGTTTTGTAATGTTGACGTGAAAGCAAAGTTGTCGGTACAACAACAGCAACCTGATATCCATTTAATGCTGCAACAAAAGCACTTCGAATAGCTACTTCAGTTTTTCCAAAACCAACATCACCGCATATCAAGCGATCCATCGGCTTACCTGAGGCTAGATCGTCCAAAACAGCATCAATTGCATTCATTTGATCTTCCGTTTCTTCATAGGGAAAGCAAGCAACAAACTCATCAAATGGTCCAATTGGTGGAAGTAAAGCAGGCGCAGCACGAGTCATACGCTCTGCAGCTATACGGATTAATTGCCCTGCCATTTCCAATAAATGTTTTTTAAGCCGAGCTTTACGTGCTTGCCAAGCAACACCTCCTAATTTATCTAAAGTTACCTCTGTTCCTTCTGAGCCATAACGTGAGAGAAGCTCAATATTTTCAACAGGTAAAAAGAGTAAATCACCTCCAGCATATCTAATTTCAAGGCAATCTCGTAAAATTCCAGTGGTTCTGATGGTTTTAAGACCAACAAATTGGCCAATACCGTGGTCGATATGCACAATAATATCACCAGAATTTAAAGCAGAAATTTCAGAAATAAAATTTGTATTATTCTTACGCCGCTTTGGTGATCTTATAAAACGATCGCCAAGGATATCTTGCTCTGCTATAATAGCCAAATCTTCAGCCTCAAAACCATGTTCTATCATGATAACAGCTGCTAATATGCGATCTCGTGGGGTTGCTTTGACAGTTTGCAAGGATTTTACAACATCTATTTTTTTCAATCCATGCTCGTCGAGAACTTGTAGCAAACGATTGAGAGATCCTTCACTCCAACACGCTAAAAGCACTTTTTTACCAGCAGTGCGTAAAGATGCGATATGATCAATAACACTTGAAAAAACATTTTTTTCCTGCGCATTACGCTCTTTTACAAAATCATATCCTTGTTTAACATTGGTGTGAATAACAGTTTGTTCCAAACTTTGTGGAACATTAAAAGGCGAAAAATCAATACGCTGCGAAGATTGTTGCGCACCTTCCAAAACACGCTCTGGCGTTAAATAAAAAAGACTAGGATCTATTGGATGATAAGAAGTAGAATTTTTTTCATCACTTTCGCGCTCTTTGCGCGCATTATAATAGTCTTCAATAAGACGATAGCGCTCAATGAAGACTTCTTCTATGAGATGCTCAAAAACTATCGGTAAGTTGCCACAATGGTCAAAAAAGCTATCAAGGTTTTCATAAAAAAATGGAAGCCAATGTTCCATACCGGCAAAACGCCGACCTTGAGAAATTGCTTCATAAAGCATGTTATTTTTTTGTGATACACCAAATGTACGGGTATAATTGCTTTTAAAACGACTGATGCGTTCTGGTGTAAGAACAACCTCACTCATTGCCTGTAATAAAAGTTCAGTTTTTTGGCCTGTTGTCCTTTGACTTTCTGGATCAAATACGCGGATACTTTCTAGGGTATCTCCAAAAAAATCAAGACGTAAAGGTTCAACATCCATCGGAGAAAAGATATCAAGTATTCCTCCTCTTACAGCAAACTCACCAACATCACGGACAACCGTAACGCGTTCAAAACCATTGGTTTCTAGAAATTGAATAAGATTTCCCATGTTATTGCGCTGGCCAACACGTGCGTGAATAAGCTGAGCTTCTATCATTTCACGAGGAGGTAGCTTTTGCATAATCGCATTTGCTGTTGTTAATATAATTGCAGGATGTGGATCTTTACGTAAATTTGCTATGTGTGCCAATGCTGATAGTCGACGAGCCATAACAGCAATTCCTGGTGACACACGATCATACGGCAAACAATCCCATGCAGGAAATTGAAGTACGGGTAAATTGGGCTCAATAAAATTTAAAACTTGTTGTAAATGCACAATTTTTGTTCCGTCACGGACAACATAGAGGAGCGGTTTACCTTGTGCAATTTCTGAACTTAATTTAGCAAGCGCAAAGGCTTCAAATCCATCAGTAACGCCATCTAAAATCATACGAACAGAATTATTTTTGGGAATAACAATTTTTTTAAATATAGGCATCTGGATTAATAACTTAAGCAAGTACGATAATTGGCAATATCACGAAAAAGTGGACTATCAACCTCAGAGGGGGGCAAAATTTCTCCAGTAATCCATGTCAGTAAATCACGATCATCAAAAGACATAATATACTCAAGCTCAGAGAGCGTTCTATCATTCATCCCAGTAATATGAGCATCGACATAATGTCCAAAAATGAGATCCATTTCACGAATACCGCGATGCCATGCACGAAAAATCAATCGACGACGACGAGCATCTAATTGATTTTTGTCAACGACAAAAACTGTCATAAAAAATCTCCTTGAATAAAGTAATATAAACTATTCAATTAGTCGTATAAAATTTGTACCTTGCTTTAAGGAAGTTCTATAATCTTTTGTTCTTTAAGTGTAATTCGACGATGCATTTGCTTAGCCAAAGCGTAATTATGTGTTGCAATAAGAGCAGAAAGACCAGACTGACGAACAAGGATAGATAAAGCTTGAAAGACATAAGCTGAAGTTACTGGATCAAGATTTCCTGTAGGTTCATCAGCCAAAAGAACCGAAGGGCCATTTGCTACTGCACGTGCAATAGCAACACGTTGTTGTTCTCCTCCCGATAACTCTGAGGGACGATGGTTCGCACGATGAGAAACACGCAGATACGTCAATAATTTGCGCGCACGATCTTCTGCTATAGATTTTTTTAATCCTGCTATCATTTGCGGTATCATGACATTTTCTAACGCCGTAAACTCTGGAAGTAAATGATGAAATTGATAAACAAAACCAATATCATTCCGTCTTATAGCTGTTCGCTCACTATCAGAGCGCTTTGCACAAGAAACACCCCGTAACATCACATCACCAGCTGTTGGTTTTTCTAATAATCCAGCAATATGAAGAAGTGTTGATTTTCCAGCACCAGATGGTGCAACAAGTGCGACAAGCTCTCCACGATTAAGAATAAAATTCGCTTTATCTAAAACAATGAGCGGCTTATGGCTCTCGAAAAAGTGTCTTTCAATCTCTACAAGCTCTAAAATAGCTGTCATTATTCATACCTCAAAGCTTGTACGGGGTCTAGCTTAGCAGCACGCCATGCCGGAATGAGAGCAGCAAGAAACGACAAGAATAAAGCCATCATAGCAACCAAGATGGTCTGTTTCCACTCAATTTGTGCAGGCAATTTTGTTAAAAAATAAAGTTGAGGATTAAAAACATCGACATTAAATAACCAAGATATAAAATCTTGGATATGATTAATATTCGCGGTCGCGATAACACCTAAAACTAAACCCAATATAGTTCCAATAAAACCAATCATCATTCCTGTAATGATAAATATACGCAAAATTGCACTCTGTTGAGCCCCCATCGTGCGTAAAATTGCAATATCATGACTTTTATCTTTTACAAGCATAATCAGCCCTGAAATAATATTTAAAGCAGCAACAAGAACGATCAGAGAAAGAATGAAAAACATAACATTTCGTTCAATCTGTAAGGCTGAAAAAAAAGCCTGATTGCGTGTACGCCAATCAATTAAATAGACCTGTTGTTCAACTGCTTTTTCTACAACAGGTTTTATTTGATCAACAGCATCAGGATCATTTAGAAATAATTCCAAAGACTGAACCTTATCTCCCAAATTAAAAAACATTTGTGCTTCATGGAGAGGCATAAAGATAAATATTGAATCATATTCAGACATACCAACTTCAAAAATAGCAACGACTTTATAAGCTTTCACACGTGGGGTAACGCCAAAAGGAGTCTCATCACCATCTGGAGTAATAATACGAATATCTCTTCCAACTGTCAGTCCTAATTTTTCTGCTAAGCCACTTCCAATTGCAACACCTTCTTCTTGATCAAACCGAGAAATCGATCCTAATTTAATGTTTTGAGAGACTGTTTTAAGCTTTTCTAGATCTTGTTTGCGCATACCACGAACTAACGCGCCAGAGCCACCTTGAACTTCACCTTGAACAAGCGCTTGACCTTCAATAACAGGTAAAGCAAACTTCACACCATTTGTAGTTTCTAAAGAAGAAATAAGAGTCTTATAATCAGAAAAACCAGAATCAACTGTTTGAATAATAAGATGCCCATTCATACCAAGAATACGATTGAGAAGTTCTGTACGAAAGCCATTCATCACCGCCATAACAACAACCAGAGCAAATACGCCCAACATAATCCCAATAAGAGAAATAATTGAAATAACAGATGCAACGACATGTTTTTTATTGGGAATCATATAACGAAAAGCGATCATCCACTCATAAGATGAAAAGCATTTGTTTTTCAGCCTCTTCATAACATTTCCTATTAAATTATAGAAAGTTGGCTGAGCACATCTTCAACCTTTAGAGATTTTTTTATTCCTGTTTTTCGATCTTTAATTTCAACTTCATTTTGTGCAATGCTGTTAGGGCCAACAATGACTTGCGTTGGCAAACCAATCAAATCCATTGTTGCAAATTTTGATCCAGGACGTTCATTTCTATCATCTAATAACGGATCAAAACCAACCTCCTTTAATCCCTGATAGAGAAACTCACATGCCTGTGTGCATTTTTCATCATCGGGTTTCATATTGATAATCCCAAAATCAAACGGTGCCATCGACTTTGGCCAAATAATACCATTTTCATCATGAGAAGCTTCAATAGCGGCCGCAACAAGACGCGAAGGCCCAATACCATAAGATCCCATAGAGACCACATGCTCTTTTCCATCTTGTCCCATAACTTTTGCTCCCATTGGAGCAGAATATTTAGTACCAAAGTGGAAAATATGACCTACTTCAATACCACGCGCTGAAAGACGATTATGATCAGAAACTTTAGCCCACTCCTCTTCATTATGCATTTCTTCCGTTGCTGCATAAAAAGATGTCCATTGCTTAACAATATCATCTAAAACAGCTTTATCACTAAAATCGATTGAACTATCTGGAACGGTAAGTTCAAGAAATTGTTTATCACAGAAGATAGCACTCTCTCCTGTTTCAGCCAAAATGATAAATTCATGACTGAGTTCCCCCCCTATTGGACCTGTATCTGCACGCATAGGAATTGCTTTTAATCCCAGGCGAGAAAAAGTGCGTAAATAAGCAACAAACATACGATTATAAGATGTTTTAGAGCCTTCATAATCAAGATCAAAAGAATAAGCATCTTTCATTAAAAATTCTCGTGCTCGCATCACACCAAAACGTGGACGAATTTCATCACGAAATTTCCATTGAATATGATATAAATTCAGCGGAAGATCTTTATAAGAACGAACATAAGAGCGAAAAATATCTGTTACCATCTCTTCATTGGTTGGACCATAAAGTAAATCACGCTTTTGACGATCTTTAATGCGGAGCATTTCCAAACCATAATCATCATAACGACCGCTTTCACGCCAAAGATCAGCAGACTGAATTGTAGGCATCAATATTTCTATTGCACCCGCACGTTCTTGCTCTTCACGAATAATTTTACAAACTTTATCAAGCACTTTTTTTCCCAAAGGAAGCCAAGAATAAATCCCTGATGTTTGTTGTCGAATCATTCCAGCGCGCAACATGAAGCGATGAGAAACAATTTCTGCTTCTTTAGGATTCTCTTTTAAAAGTGGAAGGAAATATTGAGAAAGACGCATTGAAATAATTAACTCCTAATCAGATCTATCATATCGGAACAATTTATCACACCCTCTATTCATCTATAGCCGCATTCTGAATACTTGCAAATATAACGATCTTATCATTTTAAAATTTATTGTGCTTTATTCTCTATTTTTCTTATTTAGCAATAAAATAAAAATGCTCTTCTCTTTTTAAATAACGTAATATGAAAGTTCTTTATTTTGACCGATGTAAAAAAACTGTACAGATAGGTTTTTTTTGCCAAATTTCATGAACAGCCGCTCTCACTGCACGTCGTGTTGCCTCTCGAATAAGTTCATTATTTTTCTGTTTCATGCGTGGGATATTATAAACTGTATTTTCTACGATATCTAAAAGAATATCTTTTAAACTTTTCCCCTTTCCATTACTTTCAGGTAACCCTAATATTGTTAGACCTATATCCCCTAATAATTCATGCTTACTATTTATATGGAGAGAAATAGTAACATGACCAGCATAACTTAGTTTGCGGCGCTCACGAATCCCTAATTCATCTTCATCTCCAATTAAGCAACCATCCTTATAGATGCGGCCAACAGGAACTTGATCAATAACTTCTACAGGCTTTGGTGCAAGGCGTAAAATATGTCCATTTCTGATATCCGTAACAGTTTTAATACCTGCTTGACGTGCTAAAGTTGCCTGAGCCTTAAGATGCATTGCTTCCCCATGTACAGGGACAAGTATTTGTGGCTTTATCCAATCATACATCTGTAAAAGTTCTGAACGACGTGGATGACCTGAAACATGAACAAGCGCATCTTCATTCGTAATAATTTCAATACCCAAATCAATGAAACGATTTTGTACCTCAATAATCGCTTTTTCGTTTCCTGGAATACTTCGTGATGAATAAATAACGGTATCACCAGCGGAAAGTGCAATATTTTTCATTCCATCACGTGACAGTTTAGCCAAAGCTGCACATGGCTCACCTTGGCTCCCAGTGACAATTAAAACAAGATCTTTTCGCGAGATATAGCCATAATCATCTTCCGTTACAAATGGCGCTAAACCATTCATATAACCAAGCTCTTGTGCAACCATAATACTTCGCTTAAGGGAACGCCCAATGACAAGCACCTTACGTCCAGCAGCTTCAGCTGCAAGAGCAATAGAACGTATCCGACCAATATTAGAAGAAAAAGTTGCTATCGCAACGCGCCCTTCAGCTTTGGAAATAATCTCAGAAAGACTGGCTTGAACTTGCTGCTCTGATGGAGATATACCATCCCGACATGCATTTGTGGAATCACAAAGTAATGCTAAAACACCTTTTTTGCCTAAAGCACGAAATCTTTTTTCATCGGTTACAGCCCCGAGTGAAGGGGTATGATCAATTTTCCAATCACCAGTATGAATCACAGTCCCCAAAGAGGTTGTAATTGCTAAAGATACAGATTCTGGTATTGAATGGTTAACGGCTATAGCCTCTACAGCAAAGGAACCTACCTGAAAACAATCACCAGCTTGAAAAATATTGAGTAAAATTTTTTGAGATTCAAAATCTAATTGTTTTTTAGTTTCCAATAACCCTGCCGTAAAAGGCGTACAGTAAATTGGCACTTGTAACTTTGGACATAAATCAAGAACGGCCCCATAATGATCTTCATGTGCATGTGTTAAAACAAGACCCCGTATATTATGTTTTTCACTTTCTAGGAAACGAATATCAGGCAAAACAAGATCGACACCTGGTAATTCAGAACCAGCAAAACTAACCCCCATATCAACCAGCAGCCATTCACGAAGACTTTGGGGACCAAATCCGTAAGCAGCTAAATTCATCCCTATCTCACCTACACCTCCCAGAGGTAAAAAAACAAATTCATTCTTATTGGCTGCAACCATAAACATCTCCCAAATCATTAAGGTATCTGATGGTAAAATAATTTTTCAATAACGACCTGCATTAATAGAATCAGCGGAACCAAAATGAACATCTCCAGCTGTTATAATGGCTGTCTGACCGTCTTTTTGCTTTATGATGCAGTTAAAATCACTATCAAGACCATCAAAAATACCCTCAATGACTTTTTCATCATTCACCACTTTGACATGTTTTCCAAGGTGAGCGGAATATAAAAGCCATTTTTTTCGGATTATTTCACATCCTTTTGGTTGTTTCCAAAGAAGGTAATTTTTAGAAAAACACTCCGTCAAAACCGTAAATAATTGTTCTGCATCAATATGCAAACCGATATTCTTTAAGCTTGAAGTGGAATAAGGTGCATCTTCATAATTATATTTCACATTTATTCCAATACCAATAACCAAGGCATATTGTTGTGATGACAATTTTAAAATCTCAAGCAAAACTCCAGAGCTTTTTTCTCCTTTGAGCAAAATATCGTTTGGCCATTTTAAGCTCACAATATTGTTTGTCTGCTTTTCCTCTTTTATCAATTGTTTTATTGCCTCTGCCACACTTACTCCAGCAACAAAGCCAAGTTGAGCCGCAGTTTGATGAACAATATCATCAATTAATAAAAGACTAGAATAAAGGTTCCCTTTTGGACTAGACCAAGTCCTCCCTCTTCTTGCTCTTCCCTGTGATTGTTCTTGTGCAACAATCCAAAGATTACCTTGATGACCAGTTTTCGCTTTTCGTTGCGCAATGAGATTTGTTGAATCAACACTATCGTACGCTTCAACAGTATATCCCTGTTTTTGTGCAAAATCTGATAAAGTATAAACCATATTCATTAAAACAATGCTGTTGCTGCTTTTTCTGCTAGCTCAGCGAACCAAACTCCAAAAAGCGCGTAAAATAAAATAAAGAATACAGAAAGACTAAGACAAAACTGAAGCTCATTCGATAAAGCAACAAAATGCGCTTTTGCATCATCAAACCACATAATTTTAATGACTCTCAAATAGTAAAAAGCCCCAACGACAGACGCTATCATCCCCACGACAGCAAGTGGAGTAAGTCCAGCGTGGACAGCCGCAGAAAATGTATACCACTTTCCAAAAAAACCAGCCATAGGAGGTATGCTTGCTAAAGAAAAAAGCTGTATTGTCATCACAACAGCCATAAAAGGATTCGTCTTTGCTAACCCTGAAAGATCATAAATATTTTCAACATTGCCATTCTGAGAGCGCATTCCAAGAATAAAGGCAAATGAACCAATCGTCATTCCAAGATAAATCGTCATATAAAGAATAACACTTTTTACTCCTAGCATATCTCCAGCAGATAAACCAACAAGTGCATAGCCCATATGACTGATCGACGAATAAGCCATTAAGCGCTTAATATTATTTTGACCAATTGCAGCAAAAGCACCCAGTATCATTGATGCAATCGCCATAAAGATCAAAATTTGTTGCCATGCAGGCATCACATTATCAACACGCCCTAGGGGAATAAAGGTCACCACAATAATACGGATGATTAAAGCCATTGCAGCAACTTTAGGAGCACCAGCAAAAAATGCTGTAATCGGTGTTGGCGCTCCTTCATAAACATCAGGTGTCCACATGTGGAATGGAACAGCAGAAATTTTGAAAGCCAAACCAGCTAAAATAAAAACAATTCCAAAAATAACACCCAATTGTAAATTCTTACCTTTTAAAGCAAGAGCAATTTCGTGAAAACCAATTTGACCGGTAAAACCATAAAGTAAAGAAATACCATAAAGCAGCAATCCTGAAGATAATGCTCCTAAAACAAAGTATTTTATACCGGCTTCAGAAGATTTTACATTATTACGATTAATCGCTGCTAAAACATATAAAGCTAAAGATTGCAGTTCTAACCCCATATAAAGCGACAGCATATTACCCGCTGAAATCATAAACATCATTCCAAGGGTTGCTAAAAGAACAAGCACTGGAAATTCAAATATATTAAACTTTTGTGCATTGGCAAAACCAACAGACATAATAAGAGAAAAGAGTGCGCCAATAAGCATTAAAATTTTCATATAACGACTAAAGGAATCGATAACGAGCGCATTGGTTTGAAATGAACCATTTTTCGGAAAAACTATAAGAATAATAATGGTTGCCACAAGAAGTGCCATGGCTAAACCTGTCACTGTTAAAGAAGCACGTGTATTGGAATAAACACCAATCATAAGTAGCACGACAGCTCCTAATGCGATTAAAAGCTCCGGAAGAATTAAGACTAATTGCGCTATTATTTCAGTTTGCATGTGCATTCTTCCCTTATCTAGTGCAGTTTATTGATGAGGGTTTCTACGGAAAACGCCGTTGCCTTAAGAATAGGCGTTGGATAGATACCAAAGAATATTGTAAGAATAACCATTGGATAAAGGAGGAATTTTTCTCTTAAAGAAAGATCTATTAATACTTTTAAATTCTCTTTATCCAAGGAACCAAAAACCACACGCCGATAAAGATAAAGGGCATAGGCTGCCGATAAGATAACACCTGTTGTTGCTAAAACAACAACCAATTTATTTACTTGAAAAACACCTATTAAGGTTAAAAACTCACCCAAAAATCCTGAGCTTCCAGGCAAACCAACATTTGCCATAGTGAAAATTAAGAAAACAACAGCATATTTAGGCATATTATTCACTAAACCACCAAACGCTGAAATTTCACGCGTATGTAAGCGATCATAGATAACCCCAACACAAAGAAACAATGCTGCTGAAACAATTCCATGGGATAACATCTGATAAATAGCCCCTTGTATCCCCTGTTCATTTGCAGCAAAAATACCCATTGTCACATACCCCATATGCGCTATTGAAGAATAAGCAATAAGTTTTTTGATGTCACTTTGAACAAGTGCAACCAGTGATGTATAAATAATAGCGATAAGCGATAATGTGAAAACAAAAGGCGCAAAATCTGCTGAAGCGATAGGAAACATAGGCAAAGAAAAACGAAGAAAACCATACCCACCTAATTTGAGTAAGACACCAGCTAAAATAACGGAACCCGCTGTCGGTGCTTCTACGTGAGCATCAGGGAGCCATGTATGAACTGGCCACATTGGCATTTTAACTGCGAAAGAAGCAAAAAATGCAAGCCATAGCCATATTTGCATATGAGCAGGAAACTGATAATTGAGTAAAGTTGGTATATCAAGTGTCCCAGCCTCCCAATACATAACCATAAGAGCAACCAGCATAAGCACTGAACCAAGTAAAGTATATAAGAAAAACTTTATACTTGCATAAACACGACGTGCTCCTCCCCATACACCTATAATGATAAACATTGGAATAAGGCTGCCTTCAAAAAAAACATAGAATAGCATTGCATCAAGAGCACAAAAAACGCCAATAATCGCAACTTCTAGAAGAAGAAACGCAATCATATAAGCCTTTAATCTCTCTTTAACATTCTCCCAACTTGCTAAAATACAGAAAGGCAAAAGAAAAGCCGAGAGAACAACAAAAAGAATAGAAATACCATCAACCCCCATATGATAGCTAATACCCCCCCCTAACCAACTGGATTTTTCAACCATTTGAAAATTTTGGTTGCTAGAATCAAATCCTATCCAAATAATTAAAGAAATAATAAAAACAAATAGAGTCGTAAAAAATGCGACATTACGTATATTATGGCGTGCTACTTCACTATCATCTTTGATAAACAAAATCAGAAGCACACCAACAAGCGGCAAAAATGTAACCGTAGAAAGAATAGGCCAATCGGTCATTAGTTTACGCCCCCGATCATCATCCATGTAATGAGCAATGCAACGCCGATAAGCATTGCAAATGCATAGTGGTAAAGATAGCCTGTTTGCATTCGAACAACTCTATTTGTAATATCAACAACACGCGCTGCAATACCATTAGGGCCTAGACCATCAATAATCTTACCGTCTCCCACTTTCCAAAGAAAAGAACCAATTCTAAAGGTAGGACGAACAAACAAAAAGTTATATAATTGATCGAAATACCATTTTTGGTAAAGAAAGTTATATGTTCTTGGCATAATACGAACCATTTTCTTAGGAAGAGATGGGATAGAAACATAAAATAAATAAGCTAAGATAAACCCAAGAAGCATCGCTATAAATGGCGACCATTTTACCCAATTAAAGACATGGTGGGCATCATGAAGAATGTGATTATGGCTGCTTGTAAATAATGCTCCCTTCCAAAAAGCATTATACAACTCACCAAAAAAGTAAGGTTGGAAAACGACACCAGAAAATATTGCTCCAATAGATAAAAGAAAGAGTGGAATCAACATAACTGGAGGCGATTCATGAACATGATGCATCACATCAACTGTTGCCCGTGGTTTACCATGGAATGTCATAAAGATAAGCCGCCATGAATAGAAACTTGTTAAAAAGGCAGCAAAAACAAGAAGATAAAAAGCATATCCTGAAGCAATATTATGAGATGCAAAAGCAGACTCTATAATCGCATCTTTTGAGAAAAAACCTGCAGTCCCGAAAAGTGTTCCTGGAATTCCAACACCGGTCAAGGCAATGGTCCCGACCATCATCATCCAATAGGTGACCTTTATATGTTTGCGTAACCCACCCATTTTTCGCATATCTTGTTCATCAGATACAGCATGAATCACAGAACCTGCACCAAGAAACAATAAGGCTTTAAAAAAAGCATGCGTAAAAAGATGAAAGACAGCAGCGCCATAAGCTCCAACACCTAATGCCACAAACATATAACCAAGTTGAGAGCATGTAGAATAAGCAATAACACGCTTAATATCATTCTGCACCAACCCCACAGTTGCTGCAAAAAACGCTGTTGTTGCACCAACAATAATAATCACGGTCAAAGCAGTCGAAGAAAGTTCAAAAATTGGCGACATACGCGCAACCATAAAAACACCAGCCGTTACCATTGTAGCAGCATGAATAAGCGCTGATACAGGGGTTGGTCCTTCCATTGCATCAGGCAGCCAAGTATGTAAAAGAAATTGTGCGGATTTTCCCATCGCACCAATAAATAATAAAAGACATGTAATGGTAATTGCCGTCTGCCCATCAAATTGCCAATCTAAAAATGTCACATTTTGTATAAAGCTCTTGTCGGCAGCTTTTGCAAAAATAGAGGCAAAATCAACCGATTGGAACAAAACAAAAATACTAAAGATTCCTAAGAGAAAACCAAAGTCTCCAACACGGTTAACTACAAAAGCTTTCATTGCGGCCTTATTAGCAGAATCGCGCTGAAACCAAAAACCAATGAGTAAATAAGAAGCAAGTCCGACACCTTCCCATCCAAAAAACATCTGAATCAAATTATTGGATGTGACCAACATAAGCATCATAAATGTAAATAAAGAAAGATAAGAAAAAAAACGAGACCTTGAAGGATCATGATGCATATAACCAATTGAATAAATATGCACCAATGCCGAAACACTGTTTACAACAATAAGCATGACAGCTGTTAATGCATCAACATGTAAAGCCCAATTAAAGCTTAAGTCACCAACAGTCATCCAATGTAATACCGATACATCAATCGCTGGAATATGACCAAGTGCAGTACTGAAAAATGCTATCCACGATAATATGGCAACAACAACCATAAAGCTACATGTTATCAATTCACTCGCACGATCTCCTATCGTTTTTCCACCTAGTGCAGCAATTAAAAAACCCAAAAGCGGAAGAAAGACAATCGTATAATACATCACTGGTTAGCCTTTCATTACATTAACATCTTCAACCGCAATGGAACCACGATTACGGAAAAAAACGACCAGAATTGCTAAACCAATGGCAGCTTCAGCAGCTGCTACGGTTAAGACAAATAAAGCAAATACCTGACCAACGAGATCATGAAGAAATGCTGAAAATGCAACAAAATTGAGATTAACTGAAAGCAATATAAGCTCAATGGACATCAAGATAATAATCACGTTTTTTCTGTTGAGAAAAATTCCAGCAATACCAATTGTAAACATCAAAGCAGAAACAGTGAGATAATGTGTAATATCAATATACATCTACATAGCCCCCTTATATACCTTTGCCTGATTCAACTTGTTTGATTTCAATAGCACTTTCTACCGTTCTAGAAACTTGCTCCGCAATAGATTGCCGCTTTACTCCTAATTTATGACGAAGTGTTAGAACAATAGCTCCAATCATTGCAACCAATAAAATCATTCCAGCAATTTGAAAATAGAAAACATAATCCGTATAGAGAATATCACCTAATGCTTGTGTATTTGTTCGCTGGGCTAAATCTGGCATTGGTTGCGTAACATGCGTTCTCAAGATTGGAGAAAAATAGCTACTCATAAAAACAACAATCAATTCTACAGCGATAATAACACCAATAAGAGCTCCAATAGGAGCATAGCGAAGAGTTCCACTCTTTAACTCAGCAAAATCAACGTCAAGCATCATAACGACAAATAAAAATAAAACAGCGACAGCTCCAACATATACAACAAGCAGAATAAGCCCTAAAAACTCTGCCCCTGCAAGTAAAAACAAAGCTGCTGCATTAAAAAATGCGAGGATTAAAAACAAAACAGAATGCACTGGATTGCGTGCTGTAATAACAATAACTGCACTTGTTAGCATAATAAAAGCAAACAAATAGAAAAATGCCGCCGCTAGATCTGTTAGCATAGGCTTCTCCTTAATTATTCAAACAATTGGTATAAACTTCATACCAGATTACAATTTATCGGAAAAATATCCGACACCTCATTTAACGATACACTTAACGATAAGGCGCATCCATCAATATATTTCGAGCAATTTCTCGCTCCCAGCGATCTCCATTCAATAAAAGCTTTTCTTTATCATAATAAAGTTCTTCACGTGTTTCCGTCGCAAACTCAAAATTTGGACCTTCGACAATAGCCTCAACCGGACAAGCTTCTTGACAAAAACCACAGTAAATACATTTAACCATATCGATATCATAACGGACAGTTCTACGTGTACCATCATTGCGCCGTGGCCCAGCTTCAATTGTAATCGCTTGAGCAGGACAAATCGCTTCACATAATTTACAAGCAATACACCGTTCTTCACCATTTGGATAGCGACGCAATGCATGCTCACCGCGAAAACGCTGAGATACAAAACCTTTTTCATAAGGATAATTAATCGTGGGCTTTGGTGAAAAAAATTGGCGCATAGCTAAGAAAAAAGCACTCACAAATTCCAATAGAAGAAGTGACTTTGCCGCCTGAATGAAACCTGACATCGTAAAATCTCCTCTTAAACGAAATCCGTAAACTTTAAAAAAGCAGCAGTTATCACAACCATTGCTAGTGAGAGAGGAAGAAAAACCTTCCAACCAAGCCGCATGAGCTGATCATAGCGATAACGTGGAACAAATGCTTTAACCATAGCAAACCAAAAAAATACAAAACAGACTTTTAAAACAAACCAAATGATACCAGGAACCCAATTAAGCCACCAAACATCTAAAGGAGGCAGCCAACCGCCTAAAAATAGAATGGTTGTTAATGCGCACATTAAAACAATCGCAACATATTCACCTAAAAAGAAGAGCATGTAAGGCGTTGAAGAATATTCTACCATATGACCAGCAACAAGTTCAGATTCTGCTTCCACCAAATCGAATGGAGGACGGTTTGTCTCTGCAAGCGCAGAAATAAAAAATATAATAAACATTGGAAAAAGGACCAACCAATTCCAATCGAGAAAACTGTTAAAAGGAAGACCAAGAGTTGTACCAAAACCATGACTTTGTTTAAGAACAATTGTTGTAAGATCCAACGAACCACTCACTAAAATAACGGTCACAAGCACAAAACCAATGGAAACTTCATAAGAAACCATTTGTGCCGCCGAACGAAGAGCTCCTAAGAAAGGATATTTTGAATTTGATGCCCATCCCCCCATAATAACACCATAAACTTCAAGAGATGAAATAGCTAAAATATAAAGCAAGCCAACATTAATCTTCGCAACCTCCCAACCCTCATTGACAGGAATAACAGCCCAAGTTGATAAAGCAAGTGTCGCTGAAATAAAAGGAGCCAAAAGAAAAACCCCCTTATTTGCACCTGCTGGGATAATAGGTTCTTTCACAACAAATTTAATTAAATCTGCAAAAGACTGTAACAATCCCCATGGACCAACAACGTTTGGTCCACGACGCAATTGTACCGCAGCCCAAATTTTTCTATCTGCGTAAAGAAGGTAAGCAACTAAGATCAAAAGAACGACCAAAAGAAGAAGTGTTTTTCCGATTATAATGAGTAATGGCAACAGCCAAGTCATAAAGAAATCATACATCATTATTCTTTTTCCTTTGCCCTTACTTTACAGTACAGTTTGCGTAGAACGATTTTTTGCAAGAGATGAACATTTAGCCATAACAGCAGAAGCACGTGCTATCGGATTTGTTAAATAAAAGTCTTTAACCATAGAAGTAAATGTTTGACTCTCGAGAGAAACCATTTTTGAACCAAGCGCCTTAAGACCACTTATATCAGAAGGCACTATATCATCAACAGCACAAAGGTGTGGATAATCATTAAACAAGCATTGCCTTAATTGAGGAAGAGAATCAAAAGGGAGTTTTTGTCCTAAAATATCCGATAAAGCACGCAAAATAGCCCAATCTTCTTTTGCTTCACCTGGAGCAAAACCAGCCCGATTTGTCATTTGAACACGTCCTTCTGTATTCACATAAAGCCCTGATTTTTCAGTGTAAGCAGATGCAGGCAAAATAACATCAGCAGCATGTGCACCATTATCACCATGGCTCCCAATATAAACTGTAAAAGCTTTTGTATTGGCTAATTCTACTTCATCAGCACCAAGCAAAAATAGAACTTCACAGGTTTTAAGTATATTTGCAACCCCAAGCTTAGAAGTAAAGCCTATGTCTAACCCTCCAACAATCGATGCTGCATTATGAAGAACCCCAAACCCATTCCATGTCTCACTAAGAGCACCAATATTATCAGCTAATTTAGCAAGACTTTTTAAAACAGATAAACCTTCATTTCCTGAAACAGCCCCCTCTCCGATAAGAATAAGGGGCCTCTTCGCTTCTTTTAAGACATTAAAAAAAACATCCTCTCCACGAATAAGTGTCGTTAATGTATCACTCCCAGATCCAAGGTAAGAATAAGGATAACGTAAATCGACTTTCTCTCCAATTAATGCAATAGGAAAATTGCCCATCCGTTGGCGCTTTAAAATACGCGCATTTAAAACAGCTGCTTCATGACGTGGATTAGATCCCACAATAAGCAGTGCATCAGCCTGTTCAATACCTACAATTGTAGGATTAAAAATATAACTCGAGCGTCCAAACTCTGGCGATAAAGCCCCCCCTCTTTGACGACAATCAAAAAGCGTTGAGCCCAAAGAGCTCAATAATGCTTTAAGGGCATACATTTCTTCAACAGAAGCAAGATCTCCAGCAATGGCTCCAATTTTTTCTGGAAAAATTTTAGAGATCACCATTTTAATTTTTGCAAAAGCTTCTGTCCAACTGACAGGTTGAAGCTTTCCATCTTTGCGTATATATGGCTTATCAAGCCGCTGAGTCCGTAATCCATCCCAAATAAAACGCGTTTTATCAGAGATCCATTCCTCATTTACATCTTCATTCGTACGCGGCATAATCCGCATAACTTCACGGCCGCGGCTATCAATACGGATAGCACTACCAAGCGCATCCATCACATCAATCGATTCCGTTTTTACCAATTCCCACGGACGGGCATGAAACGCATAAGGTTTTGAAGTTAAAGCTCCCACTGGACAAAGATCAATAACATTTCCCTGTAATTCAGATGTCATAGCTTTTTCAAGATACGTCGTAATTTCAGCATCTTCACCACGACCGATCAAACCAAGCTCAGAAATACCTGCAACTTCCGTTGTAAAACGAACACACCGTGTACAATGAATACATCGTGTCATAACAGTTTTGACAAGAGGTCCAATATATTTATCTTCTACAGCACGTTTATTTTCTGTATAACGAGAACAATCTCGTCCATAAAGCATTGCTTGATCTTGAAGATCACACTCTCCCCCTTGATCACACACTGGACAATCCAAAGGATGATTAATGAGAAGAAATTCCATAACACCTTCACGTGCTTTTTTTACCATCGCCGTATTGGTAAAAATTTCAGGTGCTTCACCGTTAGGCCCTACTCGTAAATCACGAACCCCCATAGCACAAGAAGCCTGAGGTTTTGGAGGACCACCCTTAACCTCAACTAAACACATACGACAATTTCCAGCAATTGATAAAGATTCATGAAAACAAAAACGTGGCACTTCAACACCCGCCGCCTCAGCAGCCTGAAGCAACGTGTAGTAATCAGGAACTTCAATCTCTTTGCCATCAACTTTGATATTTATCATCACCCATCCAACCTGCGGATAACCCACTTAAAATTTGCATTCGGTTGCTCTTAGAACAAAATCCGTTATTAAACCGCTTCTAAAGCAATATTTTTGCTTTGGACTACATTTCGCGTGTATTCATCAATTCTACGCTCGATTTCCGGACGAAAATTACGTATCAACCCCTGTACAGGCCATGCGGCAGCATCACCAAGCGCACAAATAGTGTGTCCTTCAACCTGTTTAGACACTTCAAACAAAAGATCAATCTCGCGTTTTTGCGCTCTTCCTTCAACCATACGCCCTAAAAGACGCATCATCCACCCCGTCCCCTCACGACACGGTGTACACTGACCACAACTCTCGTGCTTGAAAAAAGCAGCTATACGCCAAATTGCCTTGATAATATCGGTTGATTTATCCATAACAATCATTCCCCCTGTGCCAAAAGAAGACCCGACATCTCTCATCCCATCAAAATCCATGATCGCATCGATCATATCCTCACCACGAACGACTGGACAAGAAGCCCCCCCTGGAATAACCGCTAAAAGATTATTCCATCCACCACGAACACCACCCGTATGTTTTTCAATTAATTCACGGAATGAAACACCAAGAGCGTCTTCAAATGTACAAGGTGCATTAACATGCCCTGAAACCATAAATAATTTCGTTCCAACATTATTTGCTCGTCCAATTGATGAAAACCACGAAGCACCCCGCCGCAAAATCGTTGGAACAACGGCAATAGACTCTACATTATTTACTGTTGTTGGACAGCCATAAACCCCCATATTGGCAGGAAATGGTGGCTTAAGCCGAGGTTGCCCCTTTTTTCCTTCAAGACTTTCAAGAAGAGCCGTTTCTTCACCACAAATATAAGCACCAGCTCCATGATGAATAACAATATCACAAGCATGCCCATATTTCGTTTTTTTGCCAAGTAACCCCGCATCATAGCACTCATCAACGGCAGCTTGAAGCGCTTCACGTTCACGAATATATTCACCACGAATATAAATAAAAGCAACATTGGCTCCCATAGCAAAAGTAGCGATTACACATCCTTCAATCAAAGTATGGGGGTCATGACGTAAAATATCACGGTCTTTACAAGTTCCAGGTTCAGATTCATCGGCATTGACAATCAAATAATGAGGACGCCCATCATTCTGCTTTGGCATAAAGGACCACTTCATTCCAGTAGGAAAACCAGCACCACCACGACCGCGTAAACCCGATGCCTTCACTTCGTCAATGATCCAATCACGACCTTTGTCAATCATCTCTTTCAGACCATTCCAATGCCCACGCAACATCGCAGCCTTTAATGATTTGTCTTTTAAGCCATAAATATTGGTGAAGATACGATCTTTATCAGCTAGCATACCTCACCTTTTTTCTATTACCCATAGCATTTTCCGCTTTTCCTCAAATGCAATTTTTAAATATCTTTTCAAGACTTCTTACTTTTCGTTAAATGTTGCCATCATGGGTAGAATAATAAAATATTTTTTCAAGAAAAATACTTAATTATGTTCCCATTCTTTCCTTATCCTTTTTTGGTGAAGACTTGAGAGATCTTTTTTTCTTTCTCATCATCAATAAGAGAAGTTAAACCACTAATCGGTTCCGACGATTTACGACTATTTTGTGGACCAACCGCTATCTCAGAACTTTCACCTGCTTCAAATGCATCAATAATTTCTTCAAGGCGTTCAGCTGTAAGATCTTCATAAGTATCTTTAAAAATCATAACCATCGGAGCATTAACACAAGCACCAAGACACTCTACCTCTTCCCATGATAAGGTTCCATCCTGATTGGTCGCAAAAGGTTCATGATGAATTTTTTTCTGACAAACTTTAATCAATTCATCAGAACCACGTAACATACAAGGCGTTGTACCACAAACTTGAATATGCGCTTTTGTTCCAACAGGCTTAAGCTGAAACTGAGTATAAAAAGTAGCAACTTCTAAGACACGGATATAAGCCATAGAAAGAATCTGAGCAATATGCTCAATTGCAGCACGTGTCACCCAACCATCTTGCTCTTGAGCGCGCATTAATAATGGAATTACAGCAGACTGCTGACGCCCTACAGGATATTTTTTTATGGTATTTTGTACCCATATCTGATTTTCTTTTGTAAAAGAAAACTCAGCCGGCTGATAAACATCATCTGCAAGACGGCGTACGGACATTAGCGATCAACCTCCCCAAAAACAATATCAATCGAACCCAAAATAGCTGTAGCATCTGCCAACATATGACCTCTGGTTAAAAAATCCATAGCTTGGAGATGAGCAAACCCAGGAGCACGCAACTTGACACGATAAGGCTTATTGGTCCCATCAGAAACAAGATAAACACCAAACTCACCCTTCGGAGCTTCCACAGCAACATATACTTCTCCAGGAGGTGTATGAAAACCTTCCGTATAGAGTTTAAAGTGATGAATCAGTGCTTCCATCGAGCTTTTCATTTCACTCCGCGTCGGTGGTACGATTTTGCGATCCAAGCTCGAAATCGGTCCATTTTTTTCAGTACTCAGTAAACGCTCCACACATTGGCGCATGATTTTCGCTGATTGACGCATTTCTTCCATACGAATAAGATAGCGATCATAACAATCGCTATTTTTACCTACAGGAATATCGAATTCCATTTCATCGTAACATTCATAAGGCTGACTTTTACGCAAATCCCACGGAACACCAGCTCCACGAATCATAACCCCAGAAAAACCGCGTGCCCAAGCTTCATCAATACTTACAACGCCAATATCCACATTACGCTGCTTAAAAATCCGATTTGGGGTCACAAGCGCATCAAGTTTTCCGAGAGAAACAAGAAATGGATCAATAAAATCACCAATATCTTCAACTAAAGATTCTGGTAAATCTTGATGCACGCCACCGGGACGAAAATAATTTGCATGAAGACGAGCACCACAGGCACGCTCATAAAAAATCATCAACCTTTCACGTTGCTCAAACCCCCAAAGCGGTGGTGTTAAAGCGCCAACATCCATTGCCTGTGTCGTTACATTAAGCAAATGATTAAGAATACGCCCAATTTCAGAAAACAAAACACGTATTAATTGCCCTCTTTTAGGAACTTTAATATCTAATAACTTTTCAATAGCAAGAACAAAGGCATGTTCCTGATTCATAGGAGCAACATAATCCAAACGATCTAAATAAGGACCCGCTTGAAGATAAGTCTTTGTTTCCATTAATTTTTCAGTACCGCGATGCAACAACCCAATATGTGGATCTACACGCTCAACAACTTCACCGTCCAACTCCAGAACCATGCGCAAAACCCCATGCGCGGCAGGATGCTGCGGACCAAAATTGATATTAAAGTTTCGAACATTGACCTCAGCCACAATCAACCCCTTGCTTTTTAAAAAACTTCATATCAAATATCAAAAAAATCTATCACGCTAAAAAATATTTAATTATTTAAGAAATACAGTACTCTAATATAATGCCTTATCAAAACCAATATTATTTTTTTTCATCTGCTTTTCCATCACGTGGCAAAGTATACTGTCCTCCTTCCCAAGGAGACAGAAAATCAAAATTACGCATCTCTTGGCGCAAAACAACAGGCTCATAAATCACTCTCTTTGCTTCATTATCATAACGGCATTCAACAAATCCTGTCACAGGAAAGTCTTTGCGTAAAGGATATCCTTCAAACCCATAATCTGTTAAAATCCGTCTCAAATCCGGATGTCCTGAAAATAAAATCCCATACATATCATACGTTTCTCGTTCATACCACTCTGCACCAGGATAAACCGTACAAGCTGAAGCAACAGGAGTATTTTCATCAGTACGAACCTTTACACGTAAGCGTAAATTCTCACGAGGAGATAACAATTGGTAAGAAACATCAAAGCGCTTATCGCGAGAAGGATAATCCACACCACTAATGTCTGTAAGATTAATAAATTGACAGCGAGAATCATCTCGAACAAACATTAAGACATCGATAATTGCATCAAGACGTGCCACAATGGTCAATTCACCAAAAGCAAGAACAGTCTCTTCAAGCTTATTTTTTAACTTATTTTCCAAATAAGCAGCAAGTTCAACCAATGTTTCATCCACCATGACAAGAAAACTCTCTATCGCTCTATGGATCCGGTACGACGGATTTTTTTCTGTAACAACAATATGCCGTATAATAATGCCTCTGCTGTAGGTGGACACCCTGGAACATATATATCGACAGGCACGATACGATCACATCCCCGCACTACTGAATAGGAATAATGATAATATCCCCCACCGTTTGCACATGACCCCATAGAAATCACATAACGTGGCTCAGGCATCTGATCATAAACCTTCCTTAAAGCAGGCGCCATCTTATTTGTGAGCGTACCAGCAACCACCATCACATCGGACTGGCGGGGTGAAGCTCGTGGTGCATATCCAAAACGCTCATTATCATAATGAGGCATTGAGCATTGCATCATTTCGATAGCACAACAAGCCAAACCAAAACTCATCCACATTAAAGAACCGGTACGTGCCCAAGTAATCAAAGCATCTGCCGAGGTAACTAAAAAACCCTTATCTGATAATTCAGCATTGATATCACGAAAAAACTTATCATCAGATCCTATCAGCCCACCAGTATTTGGATCAATGATTCCTTTTGGTTTTGGAGCTGTAATCGTTGAATTATTAGATCTTAATTCCATTCAAGAGCTCCTTTTTTCCATTCATATATAAATCCAATAGTCAAAATCGCTAAAAATACAATCATCGACCAAAAGCCAAACATACCTATTGATTCGAATGAAACAGCCCAAGGAAAAAGAAAAGCAACTTCAAGATCAAAAATAATAAATAAAATTGATACCAAATAGAAACGAATATCAAACTTCATGCGTGCATCACTAAATGAATTAAACCCACATTCATAAGCCGATAACTTTTCAGGATCGGGGGAACGATATGCTACAATGTAAGGTGTAATCAACAAAACTCCAGCAATAACCGCTGACACAATAATGAAAATCAAGACTGGTAAGTAAGAGCTCAATAAATAAGCCATAACCCTCTTCCATCGTAACGAAATGCCTGAGTTAACACAATGATTCAATATTGCGAGACCAAACAGACAAATTTAACAATCGCTCTATTAACTCTATTCATACTGCTTCAAAGGCATACAGAGCGATACTTTTCTTATCGGCATAGGTAACGCAGAGCAAAGAAAGACGCAAGCCCTATTCTTATAAACCATATAAAAAGAAAGAAAAAACATATTTATCCCCCAATCAAATACTCCACCACCTCACTTATAGCATATGGATACTTAAAAAAAGGAAATTTCATAAGGAATCAAGAAATGGCGCGAGTGACGGGGCTCGAACCCGCGACCTCCGGCGTGACAGGCCAGCACTCTAACCAACTGAGCTACACCCGCGCATTTTTTTCGAACCAATTTAATTTGGTACAAGCGGTCGTGTAAGGGGTTCACGCGTTTATGTCAAGAAGGATTATGCATTTTTAAAAAAAATTATCAAATACCATCTTTATTCTTGCGTTTAGAAAAATTTTTCCTTAAAGAGTCTCCATTCAATTGCTGATCATTGCATTGGGCGATTAGCTCAGCTGGTAGAGCGCCTCGTTTACACCGAGGATGTCGGGAGTTCGAGTCTCTCATCGCCCACCATATAGCTTTATATTCCTATTAAGCTGTTGATTCTTCATATGTTTTTTTAAGTGAGGGACGCGTAAATAAAAGTTAGGGAATAGGATTTTGCAACACGTCTCTATAGGACGCCTCTTTTTTTGCAAACTTTCTCAAGAAAGTCTTTTAATTCTGCTAAGTTTTGTTGTGAAAAATTCTCTAAATTTCTAACAAACTCACCAACAGCTTCACATCTCAACGGATCAGAAGTCTTGATTGTAAAACTTTTGCGACAAGCATCCGATTCTCTTCTCAAAATTTCTGCTACCTC
>NZ_JBHINJ010000049.1:0-3922 GCF_042194855.1 Bartonella sp. CL70QHWL
ACATCAACACCTTCAGAAAGACAGCGTACATTGGTAAGTACACGACAAGTATTTTCCCCCGCATCTTCCTTTAACCAGTCAAGTTGTTTTGTACGCTCTTTAGCACTAAAGGTTCCATCAATATGGGCAAGGGTACAGTTAAGAGGAGGAGCATCTTTATAGTTTTTATGAAGAGCGCGTAAAGATTCTTGCACTTTTACTTTTTTGAATCTTTTGCATATGCGTTTAGAAGTATCAATATCTTTGCAAAAAGCTAAAGCTCTACGCATGGGCTTGGGGTCATCTTCAAGATCAAGTTTCAGATCCATTTTGGTAAGGGCTCTATAACAGCCATTAATCTTGGTCCTATCATCGAGAATAAGTTCATAATTCTTTATCGGTAATCAGATGTTGAATGGATTGACTTACTTCTTCTTCGTTGACAACTAATATGATAACTTTACAAGGTGATAACAGCTTATCCTCTAAAGCACGTGAAAAGTTGTAAGTGTAAAGTTGTTTGCCATAGAGTTTTTCATTATCCATGGACACCAAAACGTTATTGGATAAGAAAGCATTCCTTTTCAGCTTGTCACTAAAGATCTTTGGGGTTGCTGTCATGTAGAGGCGTTTTTTGCCTCGAATAATGCTATTGTCATGAACCTTGATAAATTCAGATTCATGCTTTTCTGTTCCCAACACAACACCAGTTGTTCTATGGGCTTCATCACAAATGATCAGATCAAATTCAGGTAACCCATGGGTATTTTGTGCATCCGAAATCACTTGGATAGAATGATAGGTTGAAAAGATGACCGTCATTGCATCTGCTAGGTTTTCACAAGCTTCTTTGGCAAGGGCTTTCGCATCTGTTGTAGCAGGGAGAACAAGATCTGATGTTTCCATGCCAACAATATCATCTTGGTTTTTACGACGCTTGCCTACTTTCGTATCAGAACAAACCGCAAAGGAACGCAACGGGACTTGTGCATCGGCTGTCCATTCACGGATTGTTTGCGAAACTAAAGCCAGAGAAGGAACCAGAAACAACACACGCTTGCCTGTTCCTGCTATGGTTTCTGCTATCTTAAGGCTAGTGAAAGTCTTCCCCGTTCCACATGCCATAATCAGCTTGCCACGATCTGCTTCTTTTAACCCTTCACAGACTTTCTTGATGGCTTCTTCTTGATGGGGACGAGGCTCTTTTGTTGATTTCAGAAGAACTTCTTGTTTTGTTGCAAATATTTGCCAATCTATCCGACTGTTTTCCATATGACGAAGGTCAATACGATAAACGGGTATCGCTTGTCCTTTAATCATGGCATTCACATTGTCACTTAATTCCACTTCTGTGGTATCAACGAGAAGACGATATTTAAAGATGTCTTTTCCAGAGGCAGCGATAAAGCTATCAATATCCTTTTTACTAATCTGATGATCTGCTTTATAAAACTTACACTGAATAGCCACATAGCCTTCTTGATGACGAAGCTTAGCAACCAGATCAATGCCGATATCATTTTTATTCCAACCTTCACGCTCTTCAGCCCATTCATAATAGGTTTCTACCTTTTCATATCGTCCATAATGGAGAGGGTCATGCATAAGATAAGCCATGACAAGATTTTCGAACAGTGTTCCCAATTCACGAGGTGATTTTGCTTGTTGACGATAATATTCTAAGAGAGAGCGTAAAGAGACATGTTCATGATCAGAATGATGAGGGCGAAGCATAAAGAATAAACTCCATGACAATATATTCTATTGATTAATTCTCTTCAAAAGAATCAAAATGAAGCTTATTAAATCCATTTTGAATGAATAGTGTGAAAAATTCGGAAAATGCTAAAAAGCGGATAAATTTTTTTCAAAAGTTTTTTTTAATGCTGTTTATCCACAGCCCATGACATGGGATAAGATCAGCAAAATAGTGAAATTTGCTGTTTATTTGATGTGTTAATTGACCTGTTAATCAAGACAAATGCACCATGGACTTTAAAACATCAGAATGAGTATTTTGATAAGTTTTATGAATTATTTTATAGATAGGTTTTGTCTGTTTTTAAAACCCCCAAAACACCTACAAAACATATATTATTGGTTGAATTTATAGGTTGTAATGTCGATATAGGTTGTTTTTTTAGATCTGTAAAATATTAACCACTTGAAATATAATAACTTTTATTTTTGACTAAAAAATATATATAAAGGGGGGTAAAAAGAACCCCCATAACCCCCATAACTAATGATGGGGAGTGCTTTAAAGGTTCACTGTTATATTGTTTAATGTTTTATAAGATTTCCAAATTGCCTCAGTGTGATGTCTTATGACTTTTCACTAAGGGGTGCCATTCATAACGTATGGTAGGTCGACCGCCTTGGGAGTTATTCTCTCCAGAGATTTCACGAATATAGTTACAACGACATAAAAGCTCTAAAGCTTGCTTAACGGTTTGATTGTCTGTTAAACATTTCCAATCACGTTTATAAACATCCCTTGCTGTAAAAATATCGGGTAAATGATCACAGCGTTCAACAATTAATTTTGCACGCTCTGCTGTTAATGTATCATTCGCCGCATAAAGACGTTTTGCATGACTTAATAGATATTTTTCCCAACGCAATGCTGTTGTAATGGCATAGAGACCAATTTCAAAACCACCACTATCAAGAAGTTCAAAAATTAACGCAAGGCTTGCTATGGTCTTTGGCATTTTTAAAACATGCGATTGTAAGCTTTCGGAGAAACGACCCCCTTTTGCTTCTCTATGAAGGTTTTCTAACCATTCATAAAATTTCTCTTGTGCTTTTGGCATAAAACGCATGATCAGCGGGTGTTCTGGAGAACCTAATCGTTTATCACGAAAAGAGCGAAAAACACCTTCATACTTTTGCCAGCCCTCTTGATTGGGCGGTCTATCAATCAATTTCCATTCTTGATTTTCATCGGGCCACACAATCATTTGAAACCGTTGCAATAAACCGTCATCGTTTATTCCATGGTGCATGGCTTGAATGATGGGAATAATTCGTGAAGGTTGAATGCCTCCAATAATGGAAATGGTTGCATTGGGAATAAAAATGGTTCCACGTCCTATACGGTCATAGGTGTATGATTTTTTGCCATTAAAAGCTGTTAGATAGAAAGAACGGTCTGATTGATATTCCTTCCGTTCCAAATCGGATAAAAAACCAGATAATTCATCACGAACCAACAAGAGACCACGGGGGTTTTCTTTTAACAATTCCCCAAGCTTTTCGACGGTCACATCGTTGACAATAAGACGTCGTTTATTAAGCGTGTCATCTTCCTCACTTTCTTTATGTTCAAGAGATTGAGAAAGAAGAGCAAGGGCTTGTTCCTCGTCTTGATCTTTGAGTGCTTTGTAGGCTTGTTTTTTCTTTTCTCTTTTGTCTAATTCAATAAGAATATCTTTTGTTTCTTGCTGTTTTTTCTTCTTTAACCATTCTTGATGCCATTCCTCTTGAAAAACATCAAGAGGTGCTAAAGCAGCTTCCATGGTATCTGTTTTCATAGTTGAAGGTTCCCCCACAAGGCACCCCAGAGATTAGGAACAATTTTCCAATTGGCATGTTGTTTTGGAGAAACCCGCACGCCATTTCCAATGACAGCAGACAATCCACATAAAGCAGAAACAGCAACAAAATCGATAGAAGATTGTTGAATATCAGCAACGTCATAAACATAGTTTATTAATGGTGTTGGAAGCAGGAATATTTTAAAAGGCTCGACGGGTAAGAGAGCCGTAGCAATCGGTTGTAATTGCCCCCAACCATTTTGTTGCAAGGCTTGTTCATAAGAAATGGCTTTTAAACAAGTATTTTCGTTTAAAGAGACATTATCGTTATCATTGACGGGAGTATTTTCATTATTGTTTTGTAAATTACTATCTTTCATAGTTTCCCTCTTTTAAGAAAGTAA
>NZ_JBHINJ010000050.1:0-1274 GCF_042194855.1 Bartonella sp. CL70QHWL
TTGGATTCTTCCTCAATATTGGTTTTATCGAGTTCTGTTAAGATTTTTTCCATTGCTTGCGAAATGGCATTGTTTTGCACAAATTCATTGCCCTCAAACAAAGCTTCAAACACGGGACGCGTTACAAGATGTTGCGCTAACATCTCAATCGCTTCTTCTTGCTTTATCTCACTGTTTAAGTTGTTTTTTAATTCTTTATAAAACGCATCAAAGGCATGATAAGCTTCGCTTGTTTGATCAGAAAGCATAGTTTGAAGGCGTGTGATATGGTTTTGTGCAATCTCAGCAACATTGTTCGCCCAAATGCCCCAATAATCACTCATGGTAGATTTTTTAACAATTAGTGTTTTGAGAGCATTGGGAAACTCAACAAAAAAGGGCAATCTTCCTTGTCCTTCATATGTTTGGTGCGGTTCATGAGCTTGTGTCCCAATACGAAGTCCGGATTGTTCCGATTTTTCGTGGAGCGTGATTTCGTCAATAACCGTGGTGACATTCTCTAATTCGGTCTTTTTAGAAACTGTAACAATGTCGATGATAGAGCTTACGTCTTGCCCTAAGACCATCTGGTTAAGGGTTTTACTAAAATTCTCATCATGGGCAAGCAAAGCATTGAGAACTTGCCAGACAACACTGTATCTCTTATTGTTTTTTAATGCCTCTTCTGGTGAAACACCCGCAGGAACACCAACCGGCAAAATGATATAGCCCATCTTTTTGCCTTTTGCACGACGCATCACACGTCCTAGCGCCTGTATCACATCCACTTGGCTTTTACGCGGGTGTAAAAACATAACCGCATCAAGGGAAGGAACATCAACACCTTCTGAAAGGCAGCGTACATTGGTTAATATACGGCAGACATTCTCACCCGCATCTTCTTTCAACCAATCAAGTTTTATCGTACGGTTTTTGGCACCAGATTTTCCATTAATATGATCTGCTTGACAGTTAAGAAGGGGAATATTTTTATGGTTTTCATGAAGATCACGTAAATCTTTCTTAACTTCTTCATCATTGAATGTTCTACATATGCGTTCAGAAGTATCAATATCTCTACAAAAAGCCAAAGCTCGATGCATGGGTCTTGTATCATCCCCAAGATCAATTTTCAGATCCATTTTGGTAAGAGCTTGATAACAACCCATGATCTTTGTTCTATCATCAAGAATAAGTTCATAATTCTCATCTGTCATCAGATGCTGGATAGATTTACTCACTTCTCCTTCATCAACACCTAAAACGATAATCTTGTAAGGCGTTAAAAGTCCATT
>NZ_JBHINJ010000050.1:1374-3877 GCF_042194855.1 Bartonella sp. CL70QHWL
AGATGCTGGATAGATTTACTCACTTCTCCTTCATCAACACCTAAAACGATAATCTTGTAAGGCGTTAAAAGTCCATTTTTTACAGCATGGGAGAAACTATAAGAATAAAGGATTTTTCCATAAAGCTCTTCATCATCCATAGAAGCCAGAACAGCATCAATCTCATTAGCTTGTTTTTTGGCATTATCACTAAAGATACGAGGTGTTGCTGTCATATACAGACGTTTCTTGCCCCGAATAAGGCTATTATTATGAACCTTGATAAACTCAGATTCACTCTTGTCTGTTCCTAACACAGCTCCAGTGGTACGGTGTGCTTCATCACAAATGATCAGATCAAATTCCGGTAAAGCATATTTCTTTTGCGCATCCGAAATCACTTGTATCGAATGGTAGGTAGCAAAGACCACTGTCATGGCATCAGGAGAAACCTTATTGGCTTTTTCTCCAAGCTTTTGAGAATCTGTTGTTGCTGGTAGAGCGAGATCCGAGACATCGAGTTCGGCAGCATCATCTTGGGCTTTACGACGTTTGCCAACTTGTGTATCAGAACACACGGCAAAGGAACGCAAGGGTATTGCTGTATCTGCTGTCCATTCTCTTATTGTTTGTGACATTAAAGAAAGAGAGGGGACAAGGAATAAAACACGTTTACCTTGACCAGCAAGAACTTCTGCTATCTTCAGACTGGTAAAGGTCTTTCCCGTTCCACACGCCATAATCAGCTTGCCGCGGTCTGCTTCTTGTAAACCGTCACAAACAGCTTTAAGCGCTTCTTGTTGATGATCTAAAAGATTTTTCGGTTCTTTTTTCTTAAGAGTAGCTTCCCCTTTGCTTTCAAAGGTTGACCAATCTATTTGACTGTTTTCCAGATCAAAAAGATTAATCCGTTGAATGCGGACTCCTTGTCCTTCACAGGTGAGATCGGCATTGTTACTCCAATTACCTTCGGTGCTATCAACCAGAATACGGCGTGTGAATATTTTCTTGCCAGACGCTGCTATAAAGCTATCAATATCTTCCTTCTTGATTTGATGATTTGCACTATAAAACTTACATTGAATAGCGGCATATCCTTCTTCATCACGAATTTTAGCAACCAGATCAATGCCGATATCACGCCCATCTTCTCCATGCTCTTTTGCCCATTCACAATAGGTTTGAACCTTTTCATATTCTTGGCATTGCAGAGGGTCTTGCGTCAAATAAGCAATTACAAACTTTTCAAAAGAAGTTCCTCTATCGCGCGCACTTTCTGTATGATCACGGTAGGATTGTAACAGAGAGCGTAATGTCAGTGATTTGTTATGAGATTGAAGCATTTATAATAAAACCCCACCGCTCTATAAGCGTTGATCTATCGGTGTCAAAAAACTTTAAATAGAATCTGCTAGATCTATTTAAAACAAATAGCAATAATAAAATAAAAAAAGGGTGCTAAAGACCCACAACCTGCTTAAAAAGAAATTTTATTAAATGCTGCTTATCCACAGCCCATGACATGAGGTAAAATCAGCAAAATAGTGAAATTTGCTGTTCGTTTTATGGAAAAAAGACAAATTTGATATGTGCTTTAAGATATCAGAATAAGTATTTTGAAGCATTTTACCACGCATTTTATAGATAGGTTTTGAAGGTTCACTCTATGAATGCAAGCGGATATGGTTGAGCAAACTTATCCTTTATATTTATGGGGATATTGATGTATTAACCATTGACGGGCTAAATAGTTTTGTTTAGAAGTTCTTCCATATAAATGTGGGGGAGAGATCTTCAACAGTTAAAATAAAGCAGTTTTTTTAGTGTCACTTTTTTGGTCACAGAGGCATGTGCTTTTGTTAAAAGCGTCATAGGGCAGTGGCTGTTTTGAGTGGATTTATTAGCGGTTCCATGAAGTTCTTTTAAAGAGTGCTTCATGAATAATGCAAAGCGGGGGCAATCTGTATTGTTTTGTGTATTTTTACGCCAAAGTTCTCTTTTGAGAATTTTTCGTGCCATTGTTGTTTTCTTTGGCTTGTTTACAGGTGTAAATGTTTATGCGCGCTCCTCAGCTATTTTTCATTCCCCAACCGATAATTTTTCTCGCCAACAATCTGAGAAGCAGCAATTAGAAAGAATTGAGAAATTACGGTCTTTAACGCCTAAAAGGATCAAGACGCCTTCAGAGCAAAATCCAGAAACGCTTTTGGGTGGGAAGCAATGTTTTCCCATTCATGCTCTTGTTGTTGAGGGAGTGCATCATGTCAAAAAGCGCTCTATATCAGCCGTAACAGAGCCTTATGTTGGAAGATGTATTGGGCTTTTTGATATTCAGCTCTTAATCAAGAAGTTAACCAAAGTTTATTTGGATCAAGGCTATGTGACGGCGCGTTTTTACATTCCTGATCAAGATATCAAAAACAGCAAGACGCTCAAATTTATTGTCGTTGAGGGCAAGCTTTCAGAGATTTACTATAATGGTTCACCGGCATCTCGTTATAACAATGTTGTGTGGAGTGCTTTT
>NZ_JBHINJ010000051.1:0-3845 GCF_042194855.1 Bartonella sp. CL70QHWL
TTTCCATTTTCATAGCCAGCGCCTCCACCAAAATACGTCGCAACTGTTTGATTCATTGAATAAAGTTGGTTGCCAGTGATCGCATCCGTTGAGTTTGCCGTGATGTCACCATCTAAAAGAAACTTCAATTTGCTATTGCTTCCTTCCGTTCCATGCTTAGCTACAAACGCATTGGCTTCATTACTCCAATTCAAAGAATCCTGTGCGACTCCTTCAGAAACTTCCTTAATACGCTGATTCACATTTTTTATATTTGCATCAAGGCCTTCAAACGCACCACCTACACCATCAAAGGCGCTCGTGCTTACCTGACCATCTTCAGAAATATGCGATAATTTATACCTTGGCTGTGTAAGAGCTCCATCTTTAAAGGATGCTTCTCCACCTAAAAACTTAGCTACATCCTCACCGATTTTATTAATCTGATCGCCCGTGATTGCATCATGTGAACCCTTGGCAATCTGACCATCGGCAACATTATGGAGACCTACAGCCGCCTTATCCTTACCTTTACCTAAAGTCACACTCGTGTAATCAATGCCGCCATTATCACCATCTTTTTTATCGTAATGAACAACAGCTGAATCATCAGACTGAAGGCTGCTAGAAAGTTCCTTCAGACTTGCATCAAGCTGACCCTTGTTAACGGCATCATTATTATCTTTTGCATCCTCTACACCAGAAATAACCCGTTTCACACCGCTTTTGTTTGCAACATTAATTACAGTGCCATTTGTTTCCTTACCAACAGTGATAGGAGCCGTCTCATCATCCTGCTTGACAAGGCTTTCACTCACTACATTGGTTACATCATGATGAACATTCGTGACAGAACTACTAATATCAGAAAGTGCTTCCGCTACACTCTTATAACTTTCTTCACTTTCTGTCCCTTCTGCATTAACTTTCTTGATTACAAAATTTGGAGCCTTCCATTGTCCATCTTTATCATAACCTGCTCCTCCACCAAAATACGTCGCAAATGTCTGATTCATTGAATAAAGCTGACTACCCGTTACAGCATCTGTTGATTTAGCGCTAATCTCACCATTTGCTAGAAACGTAATTCTACTGTTTTCTTGTGTCCTTACAGCTCTGCCTTTTTCTTCTTGCTTCTTCTCATGACGCGCTACAAACGCATTGGCTTCCTTGCTCCAATTCAAAGAATCCTGCGCTACCCCTTCAGAAACTTCCTTAATCCGTGCATTTACATTCTTGATATTATCATCAAGACCAATAAATGCGCTACCAACATTTTCAAAACTAGCACTTGCTACCGAACCATCCGTATCAACCTTGGATAACTTGTAGGTTGGTCCTGTAAACGTACCGTCAACAAATTTTGCATCACCACCAAGGAATTTAGCCACATTCTGAGAAATTGTGTTGATCTGACTACCATTAATCGCATCATGTGAACTCTCACCAATGGCACCATCTTTGACATTATGAAGTGCAACTGGTCCTGCATCCTTACCTTTACCTAAAGTCACACTCGTGTAATCAATGCCGCCATTATCACCATCTTTTTTATCGTAATGAACAACAGCTGAATCATCAGACTGAAGGCTGGTAGAAAGTTCCTTCAGACTTGCATCAAGCTGACCTTTGTTAACAGCTTCATTATCCTTTGTTGCTTCACCAACACCTGAAAGAGTCCGATCCGTACCAGTCTTGTTGGCTATATTGATTTCACTGCCTTCTACTTCTTTACCAATAGTGATAAGATTTGTATCTGCATCTTTCTTAACAAGGCTATCTCCTCTAACATTGTTAATTTCATTGTTAATTTGTTTTGTAATCTCATTTTTAACATTTGTGATAGAACTACCAACCCCTGTTAAAGCACTCGCTACATCAGGATAATTCTGATCTTTAGATCCACCATCAGCATCAAAGGTCTTGACCGTGAATTTAGGATTCGTCCATTTACCTTCTTTATATTCAGCGCCACCACCTAAATAAGTTGCAACAGTCTTATTCGTATCAAAAAGCTGAGAACCATTGATCGCATCACTTGAGCTTGCAGAGACCTCTCCATTGGAAAGAAATGTAATCTTACTCTTACTTTCCTTCTCTCCATGTGTTGCTACAAACGCCTTGTCAGAATCACTCCACAACAATGCATTCTGCTTAATATTTTCAGTAACCTCCGTGTTGTTTTGGGTAAACTCTTTTTGAAGATTCTCAAAAGATGTTCCTACACCCTCAAAAGCTTCCGATACAGTATTATACTTCTTCTCTTCAACTTTAGTACCATCCTCATTAATGGTCTTAATCTTGAAGCTTGGAGCTGTCCAAGCGCCACCGGCATAACTAGCATGACCACCTAAAGACTGCGCAACACTGTCACCTAGAGCATATAGCTGATTTCCTGCTACAGCATCGCTTGAAGTTCCACTAACGTCTCCGTTGGCAAGATGTTTAATCTTGCTGCTCACTCTTTTATCTTCTTTTCCATGCTGTGCCACAAAGGCCCCTTCAGCATCACTCCACAACAACGCATCGCCTTGAACTTCTTGCGTAATATTACTTAGTTTTTCATTAAACTTTTTGACCTCATTAGACAGATGTTTATTCACATTTATGAAGTTCGTATCAATTCCTGCAAAAGCAGAGCCTACATCATTATAGGATTCGCTTGTCACTTCACCATCTTCAGAAACTTTCGACACCGTATAAGTGGGATCTTTAAACTTCTCACCATCAAAGGATACGCTGCCACCTAAAATCTTTGATAAATCTGCAGCTATGGTATGAAGCTGACCTCCCGTAACCGCATCATTCGAGCCTGATACTATAGAGCCAGCCGCAAGTGATGTGATCTTGCTGTTTTCTTTTTTACCTTCTTCCGTTTTATGCTGTGCGACAAAGGCGTTACTCTCATTACTCCATAATAAAGAATCTTGTGCAACTCCTTCTGAGACTTCCTTAATGCGAGCGTTAACAGTCTTGATATTTGTATCAAGTCCTTTAAAGGCTTTTTCAACACCTTCATACGGTTTATCTGTTACCTCACCGTCTTTAGAAACTGTCGATAAGTCATAGCTGGGAACTGTAAAAGTGCCATCAGCACTAAACGATGATTTGCCACCTAAAATCTTTGATAAACTTGCAGCTATGGTATTAATCTGACCACCCGTAACAGCATCGCTCGAACCTGATACTATAGAACCATCAGCCAGCGATGTGATCTTGCTGTTTTCCTTTTTACCTTCTTCCGTTTTATGCTGTGCGACAAAGGCATTGGCTTCATCATTCCATAACAAAGCATCTTTCTCAATATGTTGAGAACTATCAGTTATTTTTTTATTAAAATCATTGATCGTATTCGTTATACGCGTATTCACATTCCCAAGGCTATAATCAAGCGCCGAAAGAGCTGAACCAACATTATGATGACTATTTGGCGATACATCTACATCACCAGTTTTTCTAATGTCATGTACCCCATAAGATGGTTCACTGAAAGCACCATTACTAAAAGCTGCATTCCCACCTAAGAACTTAGCAATATCACCGCCTATTTTATTAATCTGCTGACCATTAATTGCATCATAGGATTCTGAAGATATTACACCCTTAGCAACATTATGGAGTGCAACAGGTGTCTTGTCTTTACCACCCAAAGTTATACTCATATAATTAGGGGCACCATCCTTCTGTTTATCGTAATGAACAACGGCTGAATCATCAGACTGAAGGCTGGTAGAAAGATCCTTTAAACCTTTATCTAGCTGACCTTTATTAACCGCTTCATTATTCTTCGTTGCTGCCTTCACACCAGAAAGAGTTCGATCTGCTTTGCTACTATTAGCGATATTGATTTCACTGCCTTCTACTTC
>NZ_JBHINJ010000052.1:0-3743 GCF_042194855.1 Bartonella sp. CL70QHWL
TAGTTGGTCAACAAAGCGTGCACCATCTTCACATGTCGCATAACATTCAACATCTAGCGTTAAAATACGCCGCCTTATTCCATAATCTTGCCCATCTTTAATCGTTTCACTTTGTGTGAAAATGTTAATTGCAGGCGTGTTTTCAGGGGAGAAGTTGAAATCACGCATATTGAAAACATTGTCACCAGCTGCTGTTTTTGCTGCCTTTATCAAAGCAACAAAGCTTTCCCTTATCGTTTCTCTCGGATGCATGGGGGCTCCTGTTATTTAACATTTATCCTTTTCTTTATGTTGGTATCGTGTTATGATACGTAAAAGAACGAATAAAGGTGATTTGGTGATTGAATCTTTTGCTGATAAGCGGTGTAAAGATCTTTTAGAAGGCAATCCGCCCAGAGGCTTTCCCACCACTCTAGTGCGTATAGCCCAAAGAAAATTGTTTATGCTCGATAAAGCAGTTGATCTTAAAGATTTGCGTAGTCCTCCGGGAAATCGTCTAGAAGCATTGAAAGGAGAGCGTAAAGGTCAATATTCTATCCGTATTAATGACCAGTTTCGTATTTGTTTTGAATGGCGCTCTAATGGCGCCTATGAAGTTGAAATCGTAGATTATCATTGATCTGTAGGAGGTCGAGATGAAAAATTATATAGCGATTCATCCCGGAGAAATTTTACGAGAGGAATATTTAAAAGAATATGCTCTCTCTGCTTATGCTCTTGCAAAAGCATTAAATGTTCCACGTACGAGAATAGAACGTATTGTTGCTGAAAATAGTCCAGTGACTCCCGATACAGCACTAAGATTAGCCTATTTTTTTGATACTACTGCTGAATTTTGGCTTAACATGCAAGCTGCTTATGACGTTAGTATATTACAAACTGAAAAAGCAGACGAATTTGCCAAAATCAATAAATTTGAATGTAGGGTTTAACCACTCCCCATTTTAAGAACAGGGAGGGGAGTTGTGTTTTTAAGTTAAGCAGCTTTTACAACAGGACTTTCCAAAGTAGGAGCATAAGCTTGCAATAACGGATTCATGCTATGCGGTAGTTCTGAAGTTCCAAAACCTGTAAGAACTGCAAGAATCTTTGTAATATTCGGCACCTCATCTTGAAGTTTTAAAATCAAAGCTTTTTCTATTGCATCTATGGTCTCAATGAGAGCATTAAAAGCTTTATCTTCGACATCATCACGATCAGAAAATTAAAACAATGCCATCCATAAATCGCACAAAAAATCGATACTGGTATTCATTGCCCCCCCCAAAAGATTTGCTCTCTTAAACATGCTAATCCTCTGGATGTGATTTTCGTTGAAGGCAGCACCTTTACTGTACCATCCGGTCTTTGAATAGTAATAGCAGGACAATCCATAAATCCTTTCTTGATCTTGTCCTGATAAGGTAACAGTGGCGCCCCTGGAGCCCGTCGATACACCCAATCATGTTTACGCAAGTAATCAGTTAAGTCCTTAGGTCGTACCTCTAACATCTTTTCTGCTTCAATAAGACCAAACAAACCATCAGAGCGTTTTAAACCATCAAGTGCTTCTGCTTTTGGTGCTAATTCAGCAATAACATGATCTTTCTGCTCTATTTGATTTTGTAGGTGATTCAAGACACCAAGTAATGCTTCAGGTTTGGAGTAGTCAACTTGTGGTGTCACTACTTGTTTCAAAAGCCGTTCACATTTGTTAAAGTATTGACGTGCTTCATGCCCTTTATCATTACGCTCTATCATCGAAAGATGTTTAGCTATGTCTAACGTAATGTGGTATTATTTTACCTTTCCACCGCTTACTAAATTTTTAGTAAGCGTTATAAAGTTTATATTTTCCTGAAATTTACATTCTTTAATGCGATTTTTAATCCAATTTCTAAATTCAGACTTTATTTCCAAAAACGCATGCAAATCACGCGCGTTAACAGTTTGAATTGTTTCTTGGCCAATAGTTTGTTCTTTAATTTCTATAGAGTATTCATAATGAACTCCTTACTACTTAGATGTTTTTCATTGACTCTTTAATTAGAAAGTGCCGAGCACTGAAAAACACGGTAGTAAGTCCATCGTTATGCTTTCCTATGAAGGTGTTTTATAGCATAACCACACCCCACAAGATCACTATATGCGAGTAACATACAATGAGTCAAAGCCTTTAATGTGCGAAAATAAACTATCTCGGTAGCTTATCCGCTTAGTATTTAAGGTGTTCGTTAGGTTCCTGTTTCGATTATTCATACTCCTGTAATAATATCACTTTTTTCTAAAAATCATAAGCACATATTTACTTTATTTGTCGACTCACTTTAGATTTTCCAGCTTAGTTTTTTATTTATAGTGGAGGGGACAATAATGCTCGACATACTTGATACAATTGCGATGATCGTATGTTTGTTGTCGTTACCGGTGATGGTTGTCGGACTTGTTTTAGTGTGTATAAAAAAATGGCGTAAAAATGGATTGAAAACCCTTGGTATTGGAGTCTTATTATTTCTCGGCTCTGCAATATTAGGTGCGTTTTTTTTTCACAAAATCAAACCAGATCAAGTTGCGTACAATAATGAAATTTTTTCCTCCTCCTCGACTTTATTAATAGATGTTGCTACTCAAAATGAAAGCGTGACAAAGGCACTACCTAAGAATACTGATAAGCAAAGTATCCATGTTCAAGATAAAAAGTCAGACGAAAATGATGGTCTAGGTTTTTGGGGATGGTTCAGGTTAATTTTCTTTGCATTTATTGCATTGTCTATTTTTGTTCATTGGCAAGATAAACGCAACAAACGTTTTAAAGAAAAAGTTTCAGAGCAGGTTTTAATGCCTCCCCCCCATATCCATCCTTCTTCTGATTTATCAGTTGTTAATAAAATGTCGCCGGAACTTGAAAAAAAACGGTTAGAAAAGAGGGTACAGATCGTTCTCCTTTGTGCTCTACTGATTGGAGGCATTGTGGTAACAGTAACTATTACGCCGTGGTTATTAGTACCCATTTTTATTGTTTTAATTTTTGTTATTATTGCCTATCGTGAGACAAAAAAGGAAAAAAGCTTTGAGCAAGAAGTTGCTCTGTGGCAATCAGATATTCCTCCCTCTAATTTTGAGGAAGCATGTGAAATGTTTCAAGAACTTGACGCAAGTGAATATGATTATCGTTTAGTACAAAATGAAAAACTGTTGGGAGTTCAAGAACGCGTTACCTTTGATATTGGCGAAAAGAATCCAATTTTAGGACGTCTTTTAGTAACAAATCAAGCTATTGTATTTGAAAGCCCTGAAGATAATGAAAGGACTACTTGGGCAAGAATTGCATCAGTAACTATAACATACCAAGAATGTCACATCAGTCACCGTACCGGCGCACCATGGAATTATCGATTTAGTGCTATTCCAAATCCAAGGTTTGCAGCAGTAATCCGAGTTCTTGGGCAGCCTTATTGATTTTTAAACACACCAAATAAAGATGCCTCATTGTTTTATCTCCCGCAAGATAAGCTTATACATACCGGATTCTGAGGCTTGGACATCTGTGATCACGAAGTGCTCTTGAGAAGAGGGAGCTTTGCTGTTTTCAGGGGAAATGATTACAACACTATCTTGAGGGTTTGGTGGTATTCCGCCGATATCATTGATACAAAGATCAAGTTCCTTTCTTGCAATTGTGGTAGAGATTCTGCCACCGGCGTCCGATTCTGAATGCTTAATGCCGTAAATCGCTGTGATACGAAAAGATTGCTGGTTGTCTT
>NZ_JBHINJ010000053.1:0-3729 GCF_042194855.1 Bartonella sp. CL70QHWL
CCCTCCATTCGCCACCTTCATAGCTAGCTCCTCCTCCTAAATACATCGCTAGCGTCTGATGCAAGGAATAAAGCTGATTGCCCGTAATCGCCTCTGTCGAACCTTCAGAGATATCGCCATCTAAAACTGACTTCAGTTTGCTCTTACTTCTTTTATCTCCCTTCCCATGAAGCGCTACAAACGCACTGTCTTCATCACTCCACAACAACGCATTCTGCTCAATATTGTCTGAAATCTCATTATGAAGCTTTGTAAATGAATTGCTTACACCGGCAAACGCTTCAGCAATATTGGGATAGCTATGCTCTTCTGGACTACCATCATCATTAAATGTCGTAACTTTGAAAGTAGGTGCTACCCATTGACCATCTTCATAGTGAGCGCCACCACCAAAATAAGTCGCTAGCGTCTGATTCAAGGAATAAAGCTGAGAACCATTCACTGCTTCTGTCGAGCCTTCAGAAAGTGTGCCAGCTTTCACGCCAGAGAGACTACGTGCATCACCATTCATATTTGCAATTGTGATTGCACTACCCTCTTTTTCACCACCTATCTTGATTACCTTCGTAGCATCATCCTGCTTAACAAGACTATCTCCTACAACTCTATTAATCTCATTCTGAAGCTCTTTATGAATATTCGTGAATGAATTCCCTACACCTGCAAACGCTTTAGCAACATCATCATAGCTCTGCTCTTCAACAGCACTACCATCCTCATTAACGGTCTTAACTTTGAAACTTGGAGCTCTCCATTGACCTTCCTTATATTCAGCGCCACCACCTAAAGATTTAGCTATATTCGTAGCTGTTGTTTCAAGATTGTTTGACACACTGCTTACATTTTGATTGGTCGCAAAAAGCTGTGAACCATTCACTGCATCACTCGATGCTTCCGAAAGCGTTCCTGATTTCACACCAGAAAGGATCCGTGCAGCACCATCAATATTCGAAAGCTTAACTTCTGTACCACTCTTTTCACCCCCTACACTAATAACATGTGTCTTTTCATCTTGCTTAACAAGACTATCTCCTACAACTTGGTTAATCTCATTCTTAAGCTCTTTGTGAATATTTGTGAATGAATTCCCTACACCAGCAAATGCTTTGGCAACATCATCATAGCTCTGCTCTTCAACAGCACTGCCATCTTCTTTGACAATCTTAACCTTAAAGCTTGGAGCACTCCATTGACCTTCCTTATATTCAGCGCCACCACCTAAATAAGATGCAACAGTCTTATTCGTATCAAAAAGCTGAGAACCATTGATCGCATCACTTGAGCTTGCAGAAACCTCTCCATTGGAAAGAAACTTAATTTTACTGTTGCCTTTCCCAGCACCCTCTCCATGTGTCGCTACAAACGCATTATCTTCATCACTCCACAACAACGCATTCTGCTTAATATTTTCAGTAACCTCCGTGTTGTTTTGGGTGAACTCTTTTTGAAGATTCTCAAAAGATGTTCCTACACCAGCAAATGCTTCCGATACATTATCATACTTCTTCTCTTCAACTTTAGTACCATCCTCATTAACGGTCTTAACTTTGAAACTTGGAGCTGTCCAAGCGCCACCTGCATAACTAGCATCACCACCTAAAGACTGCGCAACACTGTTACCTAGAGCATATAGCTGATTTCCTGCTACAGCATCGCTTGAGCTAGCAGTAATGTCACCATTTGCAAGCGACGTTATCTTGCTGTTGGTCTTCTCACCGTCTTTTCCTCCATGCGTCGCTACAAACGCCTCTGCGTCCTTATTCCACAACAGCGCATCGCCTTGAACTTCCTGAGTAATATTCGTGACTTTGTCATTAAAGTCTTTAACCACATTCGTGAAAGAATTACCAACACCTGAAAGAGCTTCTGAAACACTATCGTACTCAGCTTCTTCTGATGTGCCATCTTCTTTAAGGTGTGTAACTTTAAATCTAGGCAACAACCATTGATCTTTCTCATACTTAGCATCACCGTTTAAGTACGATGCAAGATCTTTTCCTAAGGAATAAAGTTGGGAGCCATTTACTGCATCTGTCGATTCTTTCGTAATATCTCCTGCCGCAAGGAACTTAATCTTGCTGTTTGTCTTTGCACCATCTTTTTCTCCATGCAAGGCGACAAAAGCACCATCAGCCTTGCTCCATGATAAAGAATCTTGTGCAACTCCTTCTGAAACTTCCTTAATACGAGCGTTGATAGTGCTCATGCTGTCATTAATGTCATTAAACGCACCTGCAACATTATTACTGCTCTTCTTATCACCTTTCGTACCATCATTGCTGAAAGTCTGAATTTGGAAATCCGGATCTTGCCATTCGCCTTTCTCATTATAACCAGCACCTCCACCAAAATAGCCAGCAAACTGTTTTTGCAGATCATAAATCTGTCCACCCGTAATCGCATCACTCGAGCCTGATACTATAGAGCCAGCTGCAAGTGATGTAATCTTACTCTTGCTTTCCTTCTCTCCATGCGTCGCTACAAATGCCTCTGCGTCCTTATCCCACAACAGCGCATCGCCTTGAACTTCCTGAGTAATATTCGTGATGTTTTCAGTAAGTTCATTAAACTTATTCGTTAGGTTGCTATTTACATTCTTGAAATTCGTATCAATGCTTTCAATGGCTAAACCAACATCACTATAGGATTTTTCTACTTCCTCGCCTTTTGCATCAACACTGGATAATTTATAGGTTGGACCCGTGAAAGTACCATCTTTAAAGCTTGTACCTCCACCTAAGTATTCCGCAATATCCTGAGAAACCTTAGAAATCTGACCGCCATTAACCGCATCATGCGAATTCTCACTAATCTGACCTTCGGCAACATTATGCAAACCAACAGATGCAGAACCCTTACCTTTACCCAAAGTCACACTCGCATAATTAGTGATGCCATTATCACCATCTTTTTTATCATAGTGAACAACAGCCGATTCATCAGACTGAAGATTGTTAGAAAGCTTCTCTAAACTTTTATCAAGTTGCTCTTTGTTGACTGCTTCATTATTCTTCGTTGCTTCCTTCACACCGGAAAGTATTCTATCCCCTTTGTCTTTATTTGCGATATTGATTTCACTGCCTTCTACTTCTGTACCAATATTGATAACTTTTGTCTTTTCATCCTGCTTGGCAAGGCTATCACTGACAACATTAGTAATTTCATTGTTAATCTCTTTGCGAACATTGGTGATGGAAGCACCAACTCCAGCCAATGCCTCCGCTACAGTTTTATATTCCTTATCTTCAACATCACTACCATCACCTTTGACAGTTTTAACTTTAAAGCTTGGAGCACTCCATTGACCTTCCTTATATTCAGCGCCACCACCTAAATAAGTTGCAACATTGTCCCCTAAGGAATAAAGCTGACCACCTGTAATTGCGTCCCTTGAATCCTTAGCAATATTACCTTCGGCAACATTATGAAGTGCAACTGGTCCTGCATCCTTACCTTTACCTAAAGTCACACTGCTATAATCAGTTTTACCATCTGCCTGTTTATCGTAGAGAACCACTGCTGAATCATCAGACTGAAGGCTGCTGGAAAGATCCTTCAGACTTGCATCAAGCTGCGCTTTATTGACTGCTTCATTGTCATTCTCTGCTGCCTTAACACCAGAAAGTGTCCGATCTACTTTGTCTTTATTTGAAATATTGAGTTCTGTACCTTCTACTTCTTTACCAATAGTGATAACTTTTGTCTTTTCATCCTGCTTGGCAAGGCTAT
>NZ_JBHINJ010000054.1:0-3550 GCF_042194855.1 Bartonella sp. CL70QHWL
TTTATAACCTTTACGAATATGATGATGGCACAAGAGAATACGAAGAATTTGACGGTGGTCAGTATCATGAGATGCCTTGTAAAGTTGATTACAGTACCAAGGCGCAAGTGAAAGCTTGGATATATGGGGGTGGTATTCCGAAAAGCGTTCTCAATTACGAACCTCTTATAGATGAGATCAATAAAGAGATCAAAAAATTATCGAAAACCGCAGGAAATAAATATGTTTACAGATAAGCAGCTAAGAGCCTTGTTTGGTATTATAATTTTTATATTTTTATATTTTTTAGGAATTAAAAAAAATCCCTACTTTATCCAAGGTATTTTGATATTTGCATCTTTTGGTTTGATAATAATAACAAATATTTTTGTAATTTTATGCAATTCTCATATTCCTTTTGAGTTGCAGAACAATCCAAAATATAAAGATGATGATACAACAGGTTGGAAGATATTAACACGTGATTTACAACAGTATTTGCACAGACTCTTAAAGCTAATAAGTTTAGCACTTGTCGTTTTAATTTTTCCAAATAGTTATACTGTATTTTGGTATTTAGATATCGTTATTTGGTACTTTTTTTTAGTTTATTCATTCTTTCTCATGTTGCATACACGCAGTTTAATAAACATGTCCATTTACGCGATACAATCATCTATTAAAAAGAAAGAGAGCTAAAAAAAGCACTTGATATTCAATTAGGTAGGTATCAAAATGAAAAAAATTGAAAAAAATAAAAAATACGTATTGACTTTAAAGAAAGGTTCGTTTAGAAAGGCGTCAAGTGTGTAGAAACACTTAGCGATAAGCGGATAAACCACGATAAGGTTTTTCCCATCTTCAAAATACTGACTTTCTTTTATGCTATCACTAGCATATAACGATTTTGTCGGGTGTGGTTATGCCATACAATACCCTTTTAGGGAAAAGCATACAGCGGACTTATCGCCGTGTTTCTAGCGCCCGACGCCCTTATGGGCTGTCAATAGAAACCTTTTTTACGATAAGGATTACTAGCATGAAAGCTACAGTTAAAAATCAAAAAACATCTCCAAAATATCAACTCACCAATCAAACAATTCTTCGTGAGGGTAAAAAACTTTATCGCATTAAGGCGTTAAGAGATTTTGGTGATGTTAAAGCTGGTCAACTTGGTGGCTATATTGAATCTGAAGAAAATCTTTCCCATGATGGTAATTGCTGGGTTGGTGATCAGGCCATTGTTGTGAGCCCTGGTCGTGTTTACGAAAATGCGCAGGTTTATGGCAATGCAGGTGTTGGTGGTTTTGTATATGGTAATGCTCGCGTCTACGATTCAGCAAAGGTTTTTGCCAATGCCCATGTGTATGATAATGCCCATGTTTTCGATAGTGCAAAAATTGTAAGTAAAGTGCATGTTTATGAAAATGCCAATGCATGTGGCATGGCTATTGTTACTAAGAATATTTGTGGTGACACAATGAATAATGTTTATACAGAACGCCTTTCTCCTTATGGTGAAATTTGCTTTGTTATGTGTCGTCCTCATAGGAAAACAGCTTAAATAACGGCGCGGGCGCGGCGGGGGCGCCTCCTTATAACCATTTCATTCAAAAATTTATTCAAATGTTAGATTAGGGAGCTACCTATGACCACTAAAAATGTATCTAAAAAATATGAGCTTATAAATGAAAGTCACGTTAAAGGGATTACTTTATACCGCATTCGTGCTTTAAAAGACTTTGCTGATGTTAAAGCTGGTGATTTAGGCGGCTTTATTGAAAAGGAAGATAACCTTTCTCATGATGGCAATTGCTGGGTTTATGATAATGCTTGTGTTGTAAAATCTGGTCGTGTTTATGAAAATGCAAGGGTATATGGCAATGCTGCCATTGGTGGTTTTGTTTATGGCAATGCGCATGTATATGATAAAACCCGCGTGTATTTTGGAGCTCATGTTTATGATAATGCGCATCTTTCTGATAAGGTGTGGGTTTATCAATATGCAAGGGTTTATGGGAATGCAAAATTAACAGGAAGTGCACGCATTTATAGCAAGGCTGAGGTTTATGATCATGCTGTTGTAAGTAGCTCTTCAAAAATTTATGGCAAGGTTTATGGCAATGCTAGCGTGGGTGGGTATGTTAAGGTCTACGGTTCTGTTTATGGCAATGCTAAAGTGACTGGTTATCACACCATTAGAGGTTTGGTACATGGCAATGCAAGATTAAAAAGAAATGATTATTCATATGTTGAGCAAAACATTTACTATGTATATGGAATTCCTGAAGATTGTGAAATTTATGAAAACGATACCGTTGTAAAGATTGTTGAAAATAAAGCAGCGTAAATAACGGGGCGGGGGGCTGCTTTATAGCAAAAAAGCCGCGTCCTTTAAGACACGGCTTTTATTATCAAAACAGCTAGCGATTCAAATAAACGATTAAAATAACCAATCGAAATATAAAAGAACATCTCTTTATTGCACAAAACGTATCAAAACGCAAGCTGTTAAGTAAAATAAAAATGGGATTCACACTGTAGATTCAGTGATTTATAATTATCATTTATCAAATCAATTTAAATCATAATGAATAAAATGAACGCTGTTAAATTACCTTCTTTTCAAACAGAAGAACAATCTTCTTTTCGTCAACTGCCCCATAATATTGAAGCAGAGAAAGCTTTGCTGGGTGCTATCATTATCAATAATAATGCTCTTGATAGCGTTTCTGATTTTTTAAAAGCAGAGCATTTTTTTGAACCGTTGCATCAAAGGCTTTTTGATATCATTTCACAAATTATTCAAAGTGGAAAAGTTGCAGATCCCATTACTATTAAGCCCTTTGTTGAAAATGATGAGAAAATTGGTGACATCACTGTATATAATTACGTGGTGCGTTTAGCTACCGAGGCAGTCACAATCATTAATACTAAAGATTATGGGAGCGTCATTTATGATCTGTTTATCCGACGCTCTTTAATTAACCTTGGCACTCAAGTTGTGAATAGAGCTTATGATGTTTCTGTAGACCTTACAACATCACAACAAATTGAAACTGTTGAAAATCAGTTGTTTGAATTGGCAGAAAAGGGAAAATATGGGGGTGGGTTTGAAAACTTTAATACAGCCATTGCAAAAGCACTTAACATGGCAAGTGCAGCGAAAAAGCGTTCCTCAAGGCTCTCAGGGATAGCTACCCATATCAAAACACTTGATGAGAAAATGGGAGGGTTACAAGCATCTGATTTGATTATCCTTGCGGGGCGCCCTGCTATGGGTAAAACCTCACTGGCGACCAATATTGCTTTTAATATTGCCAATGCTTGCAAGCGTCATGATAACAGCCAAGCCAATGAAGGGGGTATTGTTGGTTTCTTCTCACTTGAAATGTCATCTGAACAGCTTGCAACTCGTATTATCTCAGAGCAAATAAAGGTTTCTTCTTCTGATATGCGCCGTGGTAATATCTCAGAAGAGCAATTTGCAAAAATTATTCACGCAATGCGTTCCTTACAAACAATCCCTCTTTATATTGATCAAACGGGTGGTGTATCCCTAGCACAATTG
>NZ_JBHINJ010000055.1:0-3302 GCF_042194855.1 Bartonella sp. CL70QHWL
TCAGGATCAGTGGTAGCTGCTCCGTATCCGTTGCCATACATCGTTGTTAGAGCAACATCTGTGAGCTTAATATGTCCACCGCTTTTTGCAAGCAATGCCATGTTTGTTGCGGTTACAGTTCCACCCGCCATTGTGATAGTACCACTATTTTCTGTATTAAGTCCGATGAAAGCATTATTAATCGTTGTCTTTCCATCCAATTCAATCAAGCTGTCAGGATCAGTGGAAGCTGCCCCGTATCCGTTTCCGTCCATCGTTGTTAGAGCAACATCTGTGACCTTAATATGTCCACCGTTTGCTGCAAACAGTGCCATATTTGTTGCGGTTACAGTTCCACCCGCCATTGTGATAGTACCACTATTTTCTGTATAAAGTCCGATGAAAGCATTATTAATCGTTGTCTTTCCATGCAATTCAATCAAGCTGTTAGGATCGCTGGTAGCTGCACCATATCCGTTGCCATCCATTGTTGTTAGAGCAACATCTGTGACCTTAATATGTCCACCGCTTTTTGTAAGTACTGCCGCGCTTTTCCCAGTTACAGTTCCACCCGCCATTGCGATAGTACCACTATTTTCTGTATAAAGTCCGATGAGAGCATTATTAATTGTTGTTTTCCCATCCAATTCAATTAAGCTTTCAGGATCGGTGGAAGCTGCACCGTTTCCGTTTCCGTCCATCGTTGTTAGAGCAACATCTGTGACCTTAATATATCCACCGTTCATGGTAAACAATGCTGCACTTTTTGCAGTTACAGCTCCTCCCGTCATTATGATGACACCACTGTTTTCCGCATCAAGTCCATTTATAGCATTAGTAATCGTTGTCTCTCCATCCAATTCAATAAAGCTGTAAGGATCGGTGGAAGCTGCCCCGTATCCGTTTCCGTCCATCGTTGTTAGAGCAACATCTGTGACCTTAATATATCCACCTTTTTGTGCAAATAATGCTCTGTTTCCCGCAGTCACTGTCCCTCCCATCATTATGATGGTAGAGAATAAACCGTCTGTATAGAGTCCATCACCATTAGATGATGTAACTTGAACGCTGCCTTCTTTACTATTGGTTAAAGTAATGAAGCTGCCGTTCATTACGTATAGCCCTGTGTGTTCTCCATCAAATGCTCCTCCTAATATCGTTACTTGTGAACCATCTTCTGCCGATATGCTGGTGTCTGCTTGCGTAATGGTTACATTTTCTAAAGTGAGATGACTTCCGGCAAAGGCCGTTATTCCTGTGAATAAAAACTCTTCTTTTTCATTTTCTAATTCACTTTCCCATCCAGGGTCTAATTCATTGTCCGATGTTTTTACATTTTCTAGCTTGTCTTGATCACTTATGCTGGTATTTGCATAAGTAATGGTTACGTTTTCTAACTTGTTTTTATCGCTTTTACTCTCATTGAAGAACGCACCAGTTTCAAAAGCCGTAATGGTTCCTCCAGTCATTGTGATTGTGCTACCGTTTGTTGCATAAAGCCCAATTACAGCGTCATTAATTACCGTATTTCCGTGCAGTTCAATTGTGCTGTCAACATCATTAGCTATTGCACCGATTCCGGTGCCATCTTTTTTTAAAGTAACATCTGTGACGTCAATATGTCCGCCATTTTCTGCAAGTAATGCTGTATTTTCTCCAGTGACTGATCCTCCTATCATTGTGATTGTGGATTGTGCACCATTTGCATAGAGTCCGTCACCATGAGATGATGTAACTTGAACACTGCCTTTTTTATTATCGGCTAATTCACTATAGGTTAAAGTAATAGCGCTGCCTTCCGTAGCAGATATTCCTTTGAGTTCTCCATCAAATGCTCCTCCTAAAATCGTTACTTCAGAATGATCATTTGCAAATATACTGGTGTTTGCTTGCGTAACCGTTACGTTTTCTAAAGTAACTTTGCTTTTGTTGTCGGCATTTATTCCCTTGTCCATGAAGTGGTCATCTTTACCGCTTGATATTGTTACACCTTCCAGCTTGTTTTTATCATTCATACTGTTTTCGAAGAAAGCGCCAATTTCAGAAACCGTAATAATGCCTCCAGTCATTTTGATTGTAGCACCATCTTTTGCATTAAGACCGAGACGAATGTCAAAATCAGTTCCTTTAATGGCTGTGTCTTGCAGTAATGTAATCGCACTGCCAAGACCGTCAGCTGTTACAGCATAAATATCCGTGTCTTTATTCCCAACCACAGTTAAATGTGTGCCGGTGATTTCCCCGTTGTCTTTCGCATTAATAATCTCATACGTTGTGTTAGATACTTCTTTTTTCTCGCCGGAAACTTCAAGAGTTTCAGCATATACATTGAGATGGGTGTTTAATAGCATGACAGCTATGACAGCCGTGCAGGATAAAAGGGACTTTTTACACATCAAGATTTTCCTAAATTATAAGTAAATTATAAGTGCCACACACTCTTCCCCCGCTTATAAGAAGGATATCAAATGGATGGGTACTTTAGAGATGGAACGTGAATAGGCGATTTTTATTTTTATGTAAAGTATAAAATAAATCATACATTTAACATATAATGTATTATACTTAAATTCATTTAGTATTATATGAATACATTATGTTAATATTATATAAGTATTATAAGTTTTTCTATTCAAGATATGTGTTATGTTTGCATAAAACTTGTTTCTTATGCTTAAAGAAAAGGAGTAGGCAAGAAAATTAAAAAAAACTGTATGCTTGAGCTTGATAGGGATCTCTTTCAACATCATGAAACCAAAGATGGTACCATAGCTTTCATGTTTTTCTTTAACACGGTTACGATAAAATAGCGCTCATTGATTTTTCAATCGACGTTTAGTTTTTTTCAAGGGATATTTTTACTAGTTGAAAGCGCGATATTTTATTGTTTTGAGTTTTTTTAACTAATTTTCTTAAAGAGAAATGTTGGCGGTGTGTATTGGTAGAGAAGAATAGGGGGGAGATAAAAAGGCAGCATATTGTAGCTGCCTTTTTTGTTAATGCATAGAAAAGAAATACGCTGTTTTGACAGTTTTATTTTAAAACTGATAGCGTATGCCGCCTGAAAAGTTTGCACCACTTATACCAGTTTTCTGAAGCTTTTGTTGATAGCTGACATCACCATGAAGGGAGAAATTGTGAGACAGTTGCGCATTAATGCCAACGCCGCCTTCAATTGCAGGTCCTATAGGATCAAGGTCAAAATCTCTGCCAATCTGGATGGTACCATTATCACCAAAGGTTTTGATCAAGTTTACTTTTCCATAGAAAGACATCGGACGGTTGTTTTCAGTGGAAATGGTTTTTGTCAAACGTCCACCAAC
>NZ_JBHINJ010000007.1:0-112371 GCF_042194855.1 Bartonella sp. CL70QHWL
AACAAAAAGCGCGTTGCAATCACCTGTTTTGAAGCCAATGTATGCATGTGTCATAGAGGACAACTCGCATTAGCTCTCACTCAATTGCCTGATTGGAAATATGAAATTAAGCACATCTAAAAAATAAACTTACAGATTTTTTACATATGGAGGTGTTTCTCTTCACAAATGCCTCCTAGCACCCCCACCCTTCTTAACACTTTCAAGTAATGCGTGATTCACGCCACACGTGAATTGCATCTCAATGTAAGGAGAAAAGATATGGCGCCTCGTCCAGCTGCTATAACGCAACCAGCCATTGCACGCGCTTTAAGAGAAGCTAAAAAACAAGGTTGTGAACTCGTAGAAATCAAACCTACCGGTGAACTGCTTATCTATCTTAAATCCGATATTCCACTACCAAATTCAGTTAACCACCCAGACAAACTTTTAGACTTGTCAAAGAATGAATATTACGAAACCGCACTCTCTAAGATGTAAAATACCATGCCAAAACCACGTCCTCCTCATCTTGTCAAAGAAGTCACACGTCATGGTAAAATTATATGGTATGTACGTATTGGTCATGGACCACGTATTAGAATACGCGGCACCTATGGAACGCAAGAGTTTGTTGATAACTACAAAAGCGCACTTGCCGAGTTACAAGGGCTTATACTTCCTAAATCAAAAACTGGTAAGCTAGTCGAAGGTTCATTCGCATGGCTCCTTAAACAGTATTTTAATAGCTCCAATTGGCATAACCTCGCTAAAGCCACAAAGAAACAAAGAGAATACACTCTTATGAAAGTGTGCGATACTATAGGTCACATTTCATACCAAGCAATCGAAAAGAAACATATCATAGCCGGTGTTGAACGGCGCAAAGAAACACCAGCAATGGCTAGAGACTTTCTACAATCCCTAAATGGGCTTTTTAAATGGGCAATTGAACAAGGACTTTTGGAAAGCAACCCTACTTTAGGTATCACAAGACCTCCTCTTAAAAATAAAGAGGGCTTTCCCGTTTGGACAGAAGAAGATGTTGAAAAATATTACCAACGCTGGTCACATGGTACCCATGAACGCGTTTGGATTGATGTTCTTTTATATACGGGTCTGCGTCGTGGTGATGCGGTCCGCATTGGCTGGAAAGACGTCAAAGATAATATCATTCACATCAAAACAGAAAAGAGCCAATTTAAAACAGATGTCTTTCTCCCAATTTTGCCAGAATTAGCCAAAACGCTTGAAGTTGGTCCTATTGGAGAAGAAACATTCATTTGTGGTAAACGCGGGAAAAAAATACCCAAAAAAAGCTTCGGAATTACATTTTATAATGCTTGTACCCAAGCAGGTATCAAAAAATCAGCGCATGGCTTAAGAAAATTAGCAGCAACACGCGCAGCTAACTCTGGTGCAACAGTATCACAACTCAAAGCACTCTTTGGCTGGACAAATGACAGTATGGCATCTCTTTATACCAAGAGCGCAGATCGCAAAAAACTCTCCCTTGAATCGATACAAAAGCTCCAAAAAAGTTAGGGATAGAGATAAAAAAACATAATAGAATCAATAAGCACCTAATCCCTTACTACAAATATAACTTTTTGATTTAATTATTATTTGTTACCGTTGCTAGAAATAACAATGAAATAATGAGCTCAAATATTGATGAATGAAACGGAAGGTTTAAATTGAAAATATTAATTCCAGATGACTATCAAAAAGCCACCCTAACATTACAGTCTATTACAAAATTAATGAAATTGCATGAAGTGCTGGTTATAAATAATTTAGCTAAAGAATGTGATTTAGAAGATAAGCTCAAAGAGATAGATATTCTTATCTTAATCAGAGAGCAGACTATAGTTGATAGAAATCTTCTCCTGAAACTGCCAAATTTAAAATTAATCTGCCAAACAGGCCCTATAGGTTCACATATTGATATAGAAACTTGTAGAGACTTAGGAATTGAAATATTAGACGGTGGTGGAGATCCAACTTCTGCTGCTGAATTTGCGTGGCTCTTAATTATGTCTGCGCGTAGAAAACTCTGTAAATCTGTATCTGATATGAAAAAAGGACGATGGCAAACAACATTTGGCAACCAAATGAAAGGGGCTACTCTTGGAATATTCGGGTTTGGCCGTATTGGTAAAATGGTTGCTCAATATGCTCAAGCTTTTGGCATGTCCATTTTGGTTTATGGGAGCGAGCGTTCAACGCAAGAAGCAAAAAATTTAGGTTATCATTTTACGCATTCAAAAGATGAATTTTTTACACGTCCTGACATTATATCCGTCCATTTACGTTTAAGCGATAAAACCAGAGAAATCATAAAATTAGATGATCTATTGAGCATGAAACCTCATGCTATTTTTGTCAACACAGCGCGTTCAGCTTTGGTTGAAAAAGGGGCGATAGAAAAAAATACTAAGTTTGGAAAATTCAACTTACTTTGCACTGGATGTTTATGACAGCGAGCCAGTATATGAGAGCAAATTATTGCAATCAGATAGAGTTCTTTGCACACCGCATCTGGGCTATGTGACTGAAGAAAGCTTTGAGAATTATTTTGAAAAAGCTTGCCAAAATATAGCGTCTTTTATAAAGAGCGCTTAATGCCGGCTGAGCCAATGTTTGTAAAATTTATCTTATATCGCTAGCCTATCAAATTTGCACGACACATATTGGCTGGACAGATGACGCCATGTCATCTCTTTACACAAAGAGCGCAGACCGTAAAAAACTCGCTCTTGAAGCTATAAAAAAACTTCAAAAAGATGAGGAATAGAGGCAAAAAAACGTAATAGAATCAATAGCGAATAAAACCCTCACTATTAATATAACTTATTGACTTAATTATTATTGAGTATCCATACGGTAGTATTGAATATTCGGTTGAGTTAAAAAATAGCATTTTCGCTGCTACCACATAGAATATTGACAATTCTTATGAACAAAAAGGGGTCTATTACCCCTAGACCATATTTAATCTTTGAAAACCTTCCTGTTGATAGACAAATTAATACGTCACCTAATCCTTATAATTTAGATGCGTCTTGTAAAAGTGGCTATATTAGCGAAAATTTAATTATGATGTTTTCTTTAGTGATCGGAGAGCCTTATTCAATTAAGTTTGAAGGCGAACATATAGTAAATAACCTGCTTCCTTTAGAGGATAATAAAAAAGATTATACAGAATTAGGATCTGAAGTTGAGTTAGATTTTCATACAGAAAATGCTGCACTAAAATTTATAACGGGTTTAAATTTATCTCTTAAAGGGGATACTTTTATCTGGTGTTCGCAATGGCGTTGATGGCCCGTTAACGAGAATAGTCTGATGCACGTCTAGCTTTAAAATTTTTAAGTGAGGAGGATTTGAGTAGCTTAAGGGATAATTTATATATAATTAATGTTCCCTATAGATGGAGAAAAAATGGGGTAACCTCTACAAGTAAAGTGCCCCTAGTTCACAGGGACAGTGAATTCCCTGATATCAGCGCTGTTTTTTATCCTGGCATGTTAGAACCACAGTCAAAAAAGCCAAGGAAGCTTTAGATCATTTTTATGAAGCTATTAAGGCTGTATCTTTTGGAATTGATGTACCACTAAGGAAGATTATTATACATTGATAATAGAATGGCTCTACACTCTAGAGATAAATTTTCTGGATCATTTGATAGTTATGAAAATCCAATGCGATGGATTCAAAGAGTGTTTGTGTCTGCAGATTTATGGAATCATAGATATGTAGAACAAATAAAAGAAAGAGTATTTGATTTTCAATGCTAATGTCCTGATAATGATATAATGGTGAGTATTATTCTGGTTTATATATTGACGATACATCTCATATGTATAGGTTTCTCCCGCATAATCAGATGAGGTTACTACCTAATTATAAGCTATGGTGGCCAATTGATTTTCTATGGCTGCATTTGATCTTTGTTATTTTTTCCCTTCCTTCAAGCCGCTAGGGGGATTCCCCTATCAAGCCCTTGAAAAAGCGATTTGGAGTAATTTCATAAGGCGAAACCAAAACATAGTGACAAACTTTTCTATTGTTTTCACAAGTATGACGGTTTGCATGGTTGCCCCCTTCAAGCATAGTGGATTTTTTTCTTGCACGATGGAATCTTTCATATATGAGACAACATAATTAATTTATAACAGATAATTCAATGTATTATCTAAAAAATGCAACGAAATAGCTATTAATGTGAACATATGAATTAAAAAAACAAACATCGCGTACAAATAAATTCAAACATAATTGTGCACACGACTTATAACATTTTTTAGATGAACAAATAATAATACACCCCATGTCTTTAAACAAAGAATGAAAATCATAAAATGAGCTCTAAGGATAATAGGAACTCTCCACAAAGAAGAGACAGAGATGAGGACTCCAAAGACTTCATCATCACTATCCTTCACCATTTTGTTAACATATTAATTTTATACAAGAATCTTTCCCTCGGAAGAAATAGCATTTGCAATAGCTTCTTCGCTTGCCTCATCGGGTAATAACATCTCATTATGAGCACATCCCGATGGGATCATAGGAAAACAGTTTTCTAAATGATAAACACGACAATCAAAAAGAACAGGCTTATCACAGTCAATCATCTGCTGAATTTTATCATCAAGTTCATCGGGTTTTGAACAATGAATTCCCACGGCTCCATAAGCTTGTGCCAATTTCACAAAGTCAGGCATAGATTCCGTATAAGAATGAGAAAGACGATTACCATGCAGCAATTGCTGCCACTGGCGAACCATCCCCATATACTGATTATTTAAAATGAAAATTTTTACAGGTGTGTCATGCTGAATAGCTGTTGCAAGCTCTTGAATATTCATCTGAATGGAGGCATCACCAGAAATACACACAACAAGCGCATCAGGATGTGCTATTTGAACACCGATAGCCGCCGGAAGACCATACCCCATCGTTCCAAGACCACCAGAAGTCATCCAATGTTTTGGTTCATCAAAATGATAATACTGTGCTGCCCACATCTGATGCTGTCCGACATCCGTTGTAATATAAGCATTCGCATCTTTGGTAAGAGCATAAAGTCGTTCAAGAGCATATTGCGGCATAATGACATCTTTTTTCTCCGCATATGCCAATGAATTACGAGCTTTCCAACGGTTAATTTGCGTCCACCACGCCTCACGGACTTCACTGTTAAACGCTGGTTGCTGTATTTTTAAGAGTTGCGTCATATCTCCTAAAACACAAGCCACATCACCAATAATTGGAACTTCTGCTTTTACAATTTTATTGATGGAAGAAGGATCGATATCAATATGAATAATACGCGCATGAGGTGCAAATGCATCAAGGCGCCCCGTGATACGATCATCAAATCGTGCTCCAACAGCTAACATGACATCACAATCATGCATGGCCATATTAGCCTCATAGGTTCCATGCATTCCAAGCATTCCAAGCCAATTTTTACCGGAAGCAGGATAAGCACCAAGTCCCATTAATGTTGAAGTAATCGGAAAATCCCCCAATTGAACCAAATTACGTAAAAGCTGTATAGCTTTCATCCCCGATGAAATAACACCACCACCAGAATAAATAATAGGGCGTTTTGCCTCAACTAAAAGAGAAACGGCAGATTCAATAGCCTTAGTATTCCCTTTCAACGAGGGAAAAGAATGTAAAGACTCCTGAACTTGAGGTGCTCTATAAAGTCCTGAAGCAAATTGAACATCCTTAGGAATATCAATCAAAACCGGCCCAGGACGACCTGATTGAGCAAGAGAAAAAGCTTCATGAATAATAGCCGCAAGATCATTGACATTTTTAACCAGCCAATTACGCTTCGTACAAGGCTTTGTAATTCCAACTGTATCAGCCTCTTGAAAAGCATTTGTTCCAATCACCGTTGTTGACACCTGCCCAGAAAAACAAACAAGAGGTATCGAATCCATAAGAGCATCTTGCAAAGGTGTCACAGCATTCGTTGCCCCTGGACCAGAAGTCACAAGCATAACCCCTACCTTCCCTGTGCTGCGTGCATAGCCTTCAGCCGCATGCCCTGCAGCTTGTTCATGGCGCACCAAAATATGCTGGAGTGTATCTTGGTGATAAAGAACATCAAAAATAGGCAAAACAGCCCCACCAGGATAACCAAAAATATGTTCAACGCCTTGATCTATAAGAGCCTGAACCACTATTTCAGCGCCCGACATTATTTTTCCATCTGCACTCTCTTGCTTTCTTGGATCATTTCTCATTTTTCCCACTCACCTACTTTATAGGACAATAAAAAAGCCCCTAACGGAGCCCATAAAAAAAGCCCCCAAAGGAGCCCATTACACAACACATACTGTATGATTACCCCCCATTATTCCAACGTATAAAATATATAAAAAATTCCTTGTAGACAGATTTCTAATTCCATTGATACCATTCGTCAATAAAAAATTATATTTTCTAAAAAATTTCTTTTTTACGAATTATCTTTTATCTTTCGAAAGTTTCTTTGCAAGGCTCCAGCTCTTTTATCAAAAAGTAAGCATCCATTCTTCATCAAATTGATTACGAAACCATGTCATTTGTCTTTTTGCATATCTCCTCGTTTGTATTTTCACCGCTTCAAGAGCACTCTCAAAGCTTCTATATCCATCCAAATAAGCCATAAACTCAGGTATACCAATAGCCTTCATTGCTGGTAATGAAGGGGAAAGTTTAAGTTTTTTCATAGCCACCACTTCTTCTAAAGCTCCTCTTTCAATCATAGAATCCAAGCGTTTATGAATACGTTCATAAAGCAAAGGACGTGGTGGCATGAGAAGAATTTTTTCGGTCAAATTCGGCGCAATGAGAGGTGTTGTTTTTTGTTTCTGCCACCAACTGAGCGTCTTACCGGTTGCATCATAAACTTCCAAAGCACGGACAATACGCTGTCTATCATGCGAAGAAATTTTTTCAGCAACAACAGCATCAATCTGCAACAACTGGCGATAAAGACTTTCAGGTCCCTCTTTATCAAGCAGCAAACGCCACTGCTGCCGCACAACATCTGGAACATGAGGGACTTCCGAAATCCCCTCTAAAAGAGCACGAAAATAAAGTCCTGTTCCACCAACAAAAATAACTGATCTTAAAGAAAAAGTAGCCAATAGCTTCTCGACATCATACAACCATTGCCCTACTGAATAGTTCAAAGTAGGACTCACATGACCATAAAGATAATGGGGAACAATCGCGGTGTCAGCCTCCCCCGGCCGTGCCGTTAAAATATTTAAAACATCATAAACCTGCATTGAATCAGTATTAATAATGAGAGCATTCTTTTCTTGAGCCATTTGCAAGGCAAGTTCTGACTTCCCACTTGCCGTTGGCCCTGCTATCAATGTAATTGTTCTTTGTGCCATAAATAGCAATTTCTCCCAATCAATAACTTATTGCAACATACAGACACCCCCAAAGCCACTATCTTCTCTCCATTATCATAGAGTAAATACTTCAAACAAAAATACGAACACAAATTCTCTTCAATACAAAGAAAATCCTATGAAACTTATAAAAAAGAAAAAATAGACTTAAGAACAACACCAAAGGAATTTCCAAGCATTTTTTGCTATCATAATTCAATAACAAACCACAGCTATAATAATTTTGTCCGTTTAGGCCATTAAAAACATACTCTTTGTCATCATTTATGAAAATAATACTGAGCTTAACCTATACAATCAAACAGCTTTATTTTTTCCTATAAAAACAGCATGCTACTCTGATTTATAATAGGAGATTCAGAAATTGTCTTCTTCACGCTCTTTTTTTATAACTATTTTTTCATCCATCACCAAGAAAGGTGTAAATATATATATATAACTAATTTAGTCTAATATGATTTTTCTCTGAGAGAGCTTTTTTCAAACTGAAGTGAAAAAACGTTCTCTATAGCACACAAAATACAATCACAAAGTGCTAAAATTCTCACTAGATACAACATTATTTATAATAATAATTGACTTAAATACAAAACATAGATCTCCTATGCACTATTTTAAAGCCTAAGCTGTTGCAAAGTTGGAAATCTAGCAAATCTATGATGGTAGCAACTTGTACTTTTATTTAACGCAAAAATAGAGCTGCCCAATGAATTTTATATTGCACACCCCATGCTCTCTATCGTGAAATGAATTTGAGAAATATTGGACATCACATGCCTAGCTTGCAAAATATCCCATATACTAAGGCTGATAAAAAACAAAAAATAATTTTTAAGGATCAATCCATTAGGAGCGTTACGAACCGTAACTCTCCATCTGGACGCGCTACAATAAATAGAGCATTTTTTCGTCCAGCTTCACGTAATTTATGAATACGTTTTTTAGCCTCATCAATTGTTGTGATAGAACTCTGATTGATATCAACAATCACTTCACCAACGCGAATACGCTTTTTATCCGCTGCACTATTTTGTGCAACAGATGTCACCACTAGTCCTCGAAGTTTATCTGAAATTGAATAACGATGACGCAAATCCTCCGTCAGTTCAGATAACGTCATTCCCATAAATTGCATTGTCACGTTTTTCGACAGATCTTGATTTTTTTTATCATCAACTTCTTCTTCTGTATCTTCATTTGGATCTGTTTCAATCAAACGTCCAAGCTTAACTTTTACTGTTTCTTCTTGCCCATTCCGTAAAACAGTAACATCCACCACCTTTCCTTCTGAACTTTCTGCAACTAAACGCGGCAAATCACGTGCATGCTTAATTTTGGAATTACCAAAAGAAAGAATAACATCTCCAGTTTGTAACTGGCTATTATCTACATTATTTTCTTCCGTCTGTTCTATTTTACCAGCCACCAATGCTCCCACAGCATTGTCCAATTTTAAACTTTTTGCAATATCCTCTGTTACCGGCTGAATACGAATAGCCAACCAACCACGTCTTATTTCTCCAAAATCACGCAATTGATTAATAACAGAAAGAGCCATATCCGATGGAATAGCAAATCCAATACCGATAGATCCTCCCGAAGGTGAAACAATTGCTGTATTAATGCCAATGACTTCACCATTTCTATCAAATAACGGACCACCAGAATTGCCCCGATTAATTGCTGCATCTGTTTGAATAAAATTATCATAGGGACCAGCATTAAGATCACGGTTACGCGCAGAAATAATACCAACCGTCACACTTCCACCAAAACCATAAGGATTACCAATAGCCATAACCCAGTCACCAATACGTGCTTTTTCTGAGTCACCAAAACGCACAGCTTTTAATTTTTTACTTCCTGCATCGACTTGAAGCAACGCCAAATCAGTTTTGCTATCCTTTCCAAGAAGCTTTGCCTTTAGTTTTGTACCATCCGTAAAATTAACTTCAATATCATCAGCATCAACAATAACATGATAATTTGTAACAATAATCCCCTTTTGCGCATCAATCACAAAACCAGACCCTAAAGAACGCACCTTTTGAAATTGACTATCTTTTTGAGCATCTTTGGGTGTAAAAAAATCACTAAAATATTCCTCCAGCAATGAATCTTTTGGGATAACGGGTACCGAGGTATTTTCATCCTGTTCTGTTCCTTCAACAGTCTGTGCCGTGGAAATATTCACAACTGTTTCCAAAAGCTCAGAAGCTAAATCAGGAATAGAAAGCAATGCCTCGCTTGTCTCTGCTCCCCAAGACAAACCTGACCCTGATAGAAACAAAGTCACACAAAAAACAACTCTTGTGATAAAAAACTTTAAAAACGTATTTTTACTCACGACACTTCTATCCATGACATGCCTTTAATCAAAGATGCAAAGAGCCCCACTAAATTTATCTACATAAAACCAGCACGGCTCGATACTCTCTACCACTTTTACCATAAAAGAAAATGGTCACAGATCATTCTTTTCATGCAAAATCTCGTATCTGCAATCCATTATTTTATCTATTCTCTCCCGATTTTGGATCAGTTTTACTAATGCCAGTATTCATTGTCGGTAAGAATGCTTTATTTGCCTGCGGCGGATTACGAAAATAGAAAAAGAAATCCTCATTTGGAGAAATCACCATCGGTGTTTTCTCTAAATTCTTGTATTGTTCCATCGCCAACCAAAAATCGTAAAAAGACGGACTAGCCTCCCTCGCATTCAATAAAAGACGAATACTTTCAGCCTGACCTTCACCACGAGTAATTTCAGCATCACGCTTTGCCGCTGCTACAATTTCTTCATATTCACGATTAGCTTCTGCTACAATACGATCTCGCTCTTGTTGACCACGAGCACGGATATTTTCCGCAGCAGCTTCACGTTCAGCTGCCATTTGCCGATAGACATCTTCTGAAACAGCATCAGTCAAATCGGTTTTACGAATACGCACATCAACAATGGTAATACCCAACGAACCTGCATCTACAGAAAATTGCTTCTGTACTTCAGCCATCATCGCGCCTCGTTCATCCGATAAGGCTGCTTTAAATTCTCGCTTACCATAAACAGCGCGCAAAGCGTCAATAAACCGTGGTGCAAGGTTTTCACGTGCCGCAATTTGTGGACGCCCAGAAGCAATGCGCTGTAAAAACAACTTAGGATCTGTAATACGGTAAATAAAGAACGCATCCACCTCATAATACGCACCACCACGAACCTGTACAGATTGTGTAGGAACATCGTAACGCAATAACCGATTATCAACAATGATCATCTTATCGATAAAGGGCGCCTTGAAATAGATTCCAGGATTAGATTCTACCTGAACAATTTGTCCAAAACGCTTAATTGCTACTTGTTGACGAGGATAGACGATAAATACGGACATCCACAAAATCATCAAAACAAACACTATAGCACTAAAAACAAACAAAAAGCGAGATTGCTGCATAATTAATCTCCTCCAGAAATACGAGAATCTAAGAGTAACGCAGGACGCGCTGATGTTGCCTTTACTTTTTCCGATGACTTGCTACGCAACAATTCGTTCAAAGGTAAATAAGGCACCGCTGGAGAATTTGCCTGATCAAGAACCAGCTTATTTGGTGAAGAAAGAATCCGCCCCATCGTCTCCATATAGAGACGATAGCGAGCAGCTTCTGGTGAAATCGCAGCCTCACGAGCTATCGCCTGAAAACGTTCAGCACGCCCTGTTGCCTCTTCAACCATTTGTGCCTTTTCACCTTTTGCGATTTCCCGTGTGCGTGAAGCTTCACCATTTGCTAAACCAATTTTCGTAAAACGCACACGATTCCCCTCTTCAATCATTCTTCCACGTTCCTGCTCCGCCTGCTGAACAGAATTAAACGCAGCAGCAACCTTTGTCGGAGGAGCAGCTTCACTGATAGACACACGGCTTATTTCAACACCAAGTTGATATTTATCTACAGTCAACTGAATAATCTTTCTGACGTCATTAGCAACTTCTTCTTTCTTGTCACGTAAAACATCATCAACCGGCCGCGAACCAATGACCTCACGCATTGCACTCTCAGCAACTTGGCGGACTGTTCCCTCTTGATCATTCACATTGAATAAAAACTGACTAGGGTATGAAATCCGATAGTAAACGGAAAAATTAACATTAACGATATTCTGATCACTTGAAAGCATTAAGCCATCACTTTGTTGCGCCTGACCAGGCTTCCCACCAATCGCAATTGTTTTTTCCGTTAAAGGTACTTTCATATAGGTCTCAATTGGCCAAAAATGAAAATGCAACCCATCACCAATAATGCCTTCTTTAGGGATGCCAAAGCGCAACTCTACCGCTTGTTCATTTTGCTGAACAATATAAATTGACTGGTATAGCCAAAAAAACACAATAAGCAGAAGGAATAAAACAGAAAAACTGCTTCTCCCGAATTGTTTAAACTGATCCTGCCCTTTGCGCAAAATATCATTAAGATTAGGACCATTTTCGCCACCATTACCGCCACCAGAACCAAAGAGATTCTTAGCTGGTGTTTTTTTGTCACCACTGTTTTTATCGCCACTCCACGGGCCACCACCATTTTGATTTGTCCAGGGCATTATCACCTCTTTAACTGATTACCACTACTCGAACACCAACCATTTGCTTGATCTTATAGGGTGTCTCTTACCTCATTACAATACAACTGATAACCCCTTCCACTTCATATTACAAAAAATTATTTCCGCTCATAAACAACAAAACGTGTCGGATGACTATCTTTATCCCCTTTTGGAATATCTTGTGTTTGCACAATAGTCCACTTTTCTTTATCAAAAACAGGAAAAAAACTATCACCTTCTATAGAAGCTAAAACTTCTGTAAGAAATATTTTATCAGCCATATGCAACCCTTGTTGAAAAATTGCACCACCACCAATAATAAAAATTTCCTCTACATCATTTTGAGAAGCAACGCTTGTTGCAAGAGAACAAGCTTGCGATAAAGAGTGAGCAACAACAGCCCCCTCAGCACAAAAGGTACAATCACGCGTAATGACGATATTTGTACGCCCTGATAAAGGTCTCCCGATAGAATCCCAAGTTTTTCTTCCCATAATAATGGGCTTACGCAACGTCAAAGCTTTAAAGCGTTGCAAATCCGTCGATAAATGCCACGGCATTGCACCTTCACGACCGATAACACCATTTTCTGCAACAGCAGCAATTAAACAAATGGAAATCGTCATATTGCTACCGGCGCTTTAATATGAGGTTGTGCTTCATAATTAAGCAACTCAAAATCCTCAAATTGAAAAGAAAAAAGATCTGTTACCGCTGGATTTATGCGCATACATGGCAAAGCATTTGGTATACGAGACAATTGATATTTTGCCTGTTCAAAATGATTAGAATAAAGATGAGCATCTCCCAGAGTATGAATAAAATCGCCTACTTTAAGACCGCTTACTTGCGCAATCATCATCGTTAGCAATGCGTAGGATGCAATATTGAATGGAATACCTAAGAAAATATCCGCCGAACGCTGATAAAGTTGACAAGATAATTTACCCTCCGCAATGTAAAATTGAAAAAGACAATGACACGGAGGTAACGCCATTTCCTCTATTAATGCAGGATTCCAAGCTGATACAATCAAGCGACGAGAATCTGGCGTTTCCTTAATCATCGTTAAAAGATTGTTAATTTGATCAATATGGCGTCCATCAGGAGCAGGCCAAGAACGCCACTGATAACCATAAACAGGACCAAGATTTCCCTTTTCATCAGCCCATTCGTCCCAAATCGACACACCATGCTCTTTCAACCAAGCGATATTTGTATCGCCTTTAAGAAACCACAAAAGCTCATAAATAATTGAACGTAAGTGTAGCTTCTTTGTTGTCAACAACGGAAATCCTGCTTGTAAATCAAAGCGCATCTGATACCCAAAGATAGATCGCGTGCCAACACCCGTTCGATCTGTCCGATCAATACCCTGATTTAAAACATGAGATAAAAGAGCAAGATATGACTTCATAGGGCTATTATGTCCGATTCTTCTCATTATAGAAAATAAAAACTGTAAAATCCGTACAAACATAATTCAAATCTTTTTCCAAAAACATCTTACACAAGAAATTATCATGATCTGACTAAATTTTTGATGCAAAAGATAAAATACTATAGACAGCTTCTAAGAAAATGACATAAATGAACAAAGATGGATAAACATCAAATAAAGGGATCGACTATGGAAAAACAAGAAGCTTTAAAACCACATGATACAAGAAAACGTATCTGGGCTATCGTGTCCAGTGCATCAGGTAATCTAGTAGAATGGTATGACTTTTATGTTTATTCCTTTACATCCATTTACTTTGCATCACAATTCTTTCCCTCAGATGGCAATGACGTTACGCAACTTTTAAAAGCGGCGGGTGTTTTTGCTATTGGTTTTCTTATGCGCCCAATCGGCGGATGGCTTTTTGGCTTCATTGCCGATCGTTACGGACGCAAACGCTCAATGCTTATCTCTGTTTTTATGATGTGTGGTGGTTCGTTCTTAATCGCCCTACTTCCTACCTATGAAACCATTGGAGTGGCAGCAGGAATTCTTTTACTTTTACTCAGAATGCTTCAGGGGCTTTCTGTCGGTGGTGAATATGGTACAACAGCAACTTATATGAGCGAAATCGCCCTCAAAAATCGCCGTGGATTTTTTAGCTCTTTCCAATATACCACACTGATTGGTGGTCAACTTCTAGCCAGTCTCGTTATATTCATTTTAGCGCTTTATCTCACCGAAGATCAGCTAAAAGCGTGGGGCTGGCGTATTCCATTTGCCATTGGTGGATGCGGCGCAATTGTTGCGATTTATCTACGCCGCACACTCCATGAGACAACGACCAAAGAAAGTCGTTCTAGTGCACAAGCTGGTAGTATTAGGGGACTTCTGAGCAACCACCGAAAAGCTTTTTTTCTAGTTATCGGCTTTACCGCTGGAGGATCGCTCACATTTTACACCTATACGACTTACATGCAGAAATATCTGATCACAACCACCGGCTTTGATAAACATACAGCCACAACTATAATGACTGCTGCACTCTTTGTTTTCATGTTACTCCAACCCCTCTTTGGTTCTCTCGCAGATAAAATTGGAACAAGAACTTCTCTCCTTATTTGGAGTGTCTTATCTATTATCTTTACCATTCCTGGACTTAGTATGATTGGTAATACTGATAGTACATGGATTGCTTTATCAGTCATTACTGGAATGCTCTGCATTATGAGCTTTTATACATCTATCTCTGGCATTGTAAAATCAGAAATGTTTCCCGCTTCAGTACGAGCGATAGGAGTTGGGCTCTCTTATGCTATTGCCAACGCACTGTTTGGCGGTTCTGCTGAATATGTCGCGCTTGGATTAAAAGATCTTGGATATGAATCTGTCTTCTATTTTTATATAACCGGCATGATGATTATTGCATTCATTGCTGTTCTCTTAATGCCAGATGCTCGCAAAAAAGGGTATTTACAAGGAGACGATATTCATTAACCTTTAATGTTAACAAACAAGGGTTTCAACAAAAAAAGCAAAGCCCAGTATTCTGGGCTTTTTTATATTCTTTCCAATAGAAGTTTAAAGCTCACAGTTTTTTATCCCTTCAAACACTCTAAAGAAGCAATGTTCCCTCCTACACACGCCGCTTATAAAAACAAATGGCTTCATATTATTATGTAATAAATACTTCTTTTGCTGAATTTAATTCACTGAAGATAAAAAACTTTTGATTTATTTTAATATTCCCATTCCCACTCAACGTTGAAGAAAAGTGATTATCTTTCAAGAAATTTTATCAATAATAAAGATTACACTCATGATTTTGTTTAATACGTTCTTAATAGTACCCCCTCATGCAAAACAAATCCTTTCATGAAAAATAGAAAATACCATTATATTATGAATTCGCACACTTTTTTGAGAAACATTTCTCAATGCACCCAACTCCATTTCACAACGACACCCGTGAATGACATAACGTAAAAGCCCCGTAAAGTATAAACATGGGCATCACTCTCTTTACACTTAATAAAAGTGCAAGCCGCTATCATTATACTATTGAGGAACTCTTAATATTGTACTCCCCCTTAACACTTAAGATCATTCCTAAAAAGTATTTTAACTGATACACCAACCTCGCATGCAATAGTCAATAACATCATTTTACGAAACAACATCAAGCATATAAACTAAAGAGTATCATATCTTCATAAGCACTCTGCATATGCAAATAATTCACAATCAAACAAAAAATAATATTTCCTTAAGGATAGTAAAAAGCGCATGATTTACGCAATATAACAACACCATAAGCCCAAAACAGCACTGATATCTCTAGAAAAAATCTTTATGTTTCCCTGAAAAATTATCATGGTACAATGGCGTTTTTATAATGCACATCGTAAATAGCTTTAAAAAGAAGAAAAGTTATAAATCTAAAAGGGGAATACTTCATGAATAATCAAACAACTTTAGACCCACATGATACAAGGAAACGTATTTTTGCTATCATGTCCAGCGCATCAGGAAATCTGGTAGAATGGTACGACTTCTATGCTTACTCCTTTGCATCGGTTTATTTTGCCTCACAATTTTTTCCTGAAGATGAAGATATCGTTACACAACTGTTAAAAACGGCAGGAATCTTTTTTATTGGCTTTCTTATGCGTCCAATTGGAGCATGGCTCTTTGGATTCATTGCGGATCGTTATGGACGTAAACGCTCAATGCTTATTTCTGTTTTTATGATGTGTGGTGGCTCTTTTCTCATTGCCATACTTCCCACTTATAAAACCTTGGGAATAACAGCAGCATTCCTTCTCCTTTTTGTCCGTATGTTTCAAGGACTTTCCGTTGGAGGTGAATATGGTACAGCAGCAACTTATATGAGCGAAGTTGCACCCAAAAATCGTCGCGGGCTCTTTGCTTCTTTTCAATATGCAACAACGATCTCAGGTCAACTTCTCGCAAGTTTTATAATATTTATTTTAGCCCTTTACCTTACTGAAGATCAGTTAAAAGCGTGGGGATGGCGTATTCCTTTTGTGATTGGTGGCTTTGGAGCAATCGTTGCAATTTATCTGCGTAGTTTGCTCCATGAAACAACAACCCACAAAAGCCGCTCTGAAAAACATGCTGGTAGTCTTCGAGAACTTTTTCGCAATCATAAAAAAGCTTTCTTTTTGGTTGTTGGCTTTACAGCTGGTGGATCACTCACATTTTATACATACACTACTTATATGCAAAAATATCTGATCACAACCACCGGCTTTGATAAACAAACTGCAACAACGATAATGACTGCCGCCCTCTTTATTTTTGTGCTACTCCAACCCCTTTTTGGTTCCCTAGCCGATAAAATTGGAGCAAGAGCTTCACTCATTAGTTGGGGGCTATTATCCATTATCTGCACTATCCCTGTACTTAAAATGATCGGTAATGCCCATAATCCATGGACAGCACTCTTAATCATTATTGGAATACTCTGTGTTATGAGTTTTTATACGTCCATTGCTGGTATCATAAAAGCAGAATTGTTCCCTGCTTCAATCCGAGCAATTGGTGTTGGATTTGCTTTTGCCATTGGCAACGCACTCTTTGGCGGTTCTGCCGAATATGTAGCGCTTGGATTAAAAAATATGGGATACGAATCTGTTTTCTTTTTTTACATAGTTGGTATGATGGTCATTGCACTCATCTCTATTCTTCTTATGCCCGATATAGATAAAGGAGGATATCTCGATAAAGACGATAGACTTCATTAAACTTATTTTCTGGATAAAAAAAAGCCCAAGAAATTGGGTTTTTTTTATCTCCTCTCCATCCTAACAAAGAACGAAAATTCTGCCCCGCATTCGTCTTACAAACAACTCAGTTTCTCTTAAATTGTCTATAGTTACTGCCCTCTTTATGTAATTTACTTGATAAGATTCTATAGGCAAGCCCTACCCTAAATATTTATCATGATATCTGAAAAATACCTCATACGGAAAACCTTATCTGAGCCTTACCTCCCCCTCCTAAATAATGATGTGTGGTGATACAACAAGATAAGCAAGGACACAAAAATCCACTTTTACATTATTTAAGCTTTATGAAATGTCTTCAGTTTTTGGGCTTTCTGCTCATAAAGACCATCTCTTCTATAATCTTCCGGTATGCCAATAATTGCATTCTTCTCATAAAGTTTAAAGGTATCTTGATCTACTTTTCAATGTTCTCTCCCTTTAAATGCAACGTGATAACTTTTTATTCTATAACACAAGTAAAAATCTTAAAACGAATGACAACATAACTCTAATAAATCATCTTAAAGAGTTTCCCTAAGAAATTATTATAATACAATTGAATTTTTCTGGAAATCATAAACAATTATGTTTAGAAAATATAAAATATAAATCCAAAAGGGGAACAATTCATGAAAAATGAAACAACTTCAGCATCACAGGATGCAAGAAAACGTGTTTTTGCTATTATAGCAAGCGCATCAGGAAATCTCGTAGAATGGTATGATTTTTACGTTTACTCATTTGCATCAATTTATTTTGCATCACAATTCTTTCCCTCCGATGGTGATACGATTACGCCACTGTTAAAAACCGCAGGTGTGTTTTTTATTGGCTTTCTTATGCGCCCTATTGGAGCTTGGTTTTTAGGATTTGTCGCCGATCGTTATGGACGTAAACGCTCGATGCTTATATCCATTTTTATGATGTGTGGTGGCTCTTTTTTCATCGCCATACTTCCCACCTATGAAACCTTAGGAATAACATCAGCAATCCTTTTACTTTTAGCTCGAATGATGCAAGGACTTTCAGCGGGTGGTGAATATGGTACAGCAGCCACTTATATGAGCGAAGTTGCTCTCAAAAAACATCGTGGGCTTTTTGCTTCTTTCCAATCAGCCACCCTTATTACAGGTCAACTTCTTGCCAGCTTCATTATATTTATTCTAGCATCTTATCTCTCTGAAGATCAGTTAAAAGCATGGGGATGGCGCATTCCTTTTGTGATTGGTGGTTTCGGGGCAGTGATTGCGATTTATCTGCGTCGTTCTCTCCACGAAACAACCACGAAAAAAAGCCGCTCTCACAAACACTCTGGCAGTCTTAAGGAACTTCTCACCAAGCATACAAAAGCCGTTGTCGTAATTGCATGCTTTGCATCAGGAGGATCACTCACATTTTACACCTTTACGACTTATATGCAAAAATATCTAATCACAACCACCGGCTTTGATAAACATACCGCAACAACGATTATGACAGCTGTACTATTTATTTTCATCCTATTCCAACCCATAGCTGGTATCATAGCCGATAAAATTGGAACAAAAACTTTACTTATCATTTGGAGTATACTCTCTGTCATCTTTACATTTCCTGGACTCTGGATAATCGGTAATACGCATAGTATATGGGTTGCCTTTTCCGTCATTATTGGCTTGCTCTTCATTATGAGCATGTATACATCCATCTCTGGTGTCGTCAAATCAGCAATGTTTCCCTCTTCAATACGCGCATTAGGCGTTAGCATCTCTCATGCCATTGGCAACGCCTTATTTGGTGGTTCTGCTGAATACATCGCGCTTGGATTAAAAAAGTACGGTCATGAATCACTCTTTTATTTTTATATAACCGTCGTGATGATCATGGCATTCATTGCTCTTCTCTTTGTCCCGAGTATGCGTAAAGGAGGCTACCTCCAAGAGGATGAAAAACATTAACCCTTTTTATCAACGAAAAAGCCCAAGAAATTGGGCTTTTTTTATCATTATCACAAATTTAATATTGTTTAAATTTTATGAAGTGCATTAAGGTGCTTAGCAACTAGATAATAAAAAGTCAGTCGACTTTTTCTACGCTCTCCAGACATCATCTCAGCCACTTTTGAAACAGCCATTTTAGCACTCTTCTCATCGGCTTCTAAAACATCTTGAACCCATTTTTCAACACGTTCTAACTCTTTTGGATCCGATGTAGCAACAAGCGCTGCATCCTGCTTTTTCATCACTAAAGCTAAACGACGGCTAAGTCGTTCTACTGCTGCTTCATCGGGATTTGAATCATATAGTTTAATATCTGCTAAATTATTTGTCATTTTGCATCATCTCCTCTCCAAAAATGAGCGGACTATACTTTACAGCCCGCATCATATAGCTCCATAAATAATTAGAGGATTAAAAATATTAACAACCCCCCCTTTTCCTAAGACTGTTCTTCATCTATATTTAGAGGGCTGGTTTACCAGCTATGGTAATAAATGGACGGTGAAATAAACCTATTGGACCCGGGGGCGGTACCCGGCGCCTCCACCAAAATATAAGAAACCAAAGTTATATTTTGGTGGGGGCGAAATAGGATCGACAAGGGTGTAAAGATCGCTCTTTTACTCGGCATTGTACCACCGTTATCGGGCTAAATGAGTAGTTGCAAATGACAACTATGCGGAAGCACGTCTCGCCGCTTAAGGTGGTGTGAATGTTTCAATTTGAGCCTTAAACCGTCGCAGGTTTAAGCGGGGTTCGGAGGCACCTGGCAACAGAAGCCTTCACTTTTTTAAATGTTGTTGATTGATCTTTCAGACGTTATCAGACATTATTTACCATAGAGTTTCGTATTTATTCGATTTATTGAGGTGCATCGTAGAAAAAATACTGCTAATTTAAAATATATTCTGTCACACAATATCAATACGCCCCATTCTGCTACGTGAAATAAAAGGAATAAACTTCGATGGTTAAAGATCAAATCCGTTACGATATTCTCGTTCAGGATGCGCTTCGTGGAGTTATCCGTAAAGTTTTATCGGAAGTTGCCAAAGCAGGTCTTCCGGGAAATCATCATTTTTTTATAACTTTTTTGACCAATGCCCCAGGCGTTAAAATTTCTCCTCGGCTAAAAAATCGCTATCCCGAGCAAATGACAATCGTCTTACAACATCAATTTAGAGATCTCAGTGTTTCAGAAACAGCTTTCGAAGTAACCCTCTCTTTCAGGGAAATAACCGAAAAGCTCGTGATTCCTTTTACTTCCATTCAGGTCTTTTATGATCCTGTAGCAGCATTTGAAGCAGCATTTGATCTGCCCTCAAATCTGACCTCTGGAGAAAGTGAAAATTCAGAAAATACCTCAACTACGCCCATTACCTTATCAAACAAACAAAAAATAGAAAATACGCTTACAAAAGAACAAAATCTCAGTACAAACAAAGAACCTTCAAATAACGATGCAAAACAAAGTCAAAGTGCTGATGTTGTCTCTTTAGATTCCTTTCGGAAAAAATAATTTTTCTCATGACTGAATTGATTAATCTTCGCCAATTTCGAAAACAAAAAAAACGTACAGAAAAATCTCTTCGTGCTGAGCAAAATCGTTATCGTTTTGGACGAACAAAAACTGAAAAAAATTTTGAGCAACAAAAATCTTTAAAAACGCAAAAATTTCTTGATCAAAATCGTTTACGAAACGACGAATAAAGGTGGAAAAATGCACGAAAATAATTCTATCGATTGGTCAAAAGTCATTCCACGAAAGATATCTGTTCGCGTTGATGGACACGCAACAAGCGTCTCTTTAGAACCACCATTTTTAGATATTCTAAAAGATATAGCCCGCCAAAAAGGACAATCTTTAGCCTTTATTATCACCGATATTGATAGCAAAAGACCACAACAAGTAAATCTTTCGGCTTCGTTACGCGTTTATGCCCTTCAAAGCGTTCTCACCCAGCGCCTTTAATGTTTGTGCTTATTTTTTTACGTTCTCTTTCTGTCTGTTTAACTGAAACTGTTGTGACTTTTTAAGAGAAGTTCTTTTAATCTAGAACTTCAATAAAAAAAAGACTACAAAAGAGAGATAATGAGTAATTTTTCTGATCACAACATACCTTTCTTTGAAGAAGATTCCCCTCCAGACCATGATAAGAAGAGCTCTGGTTTTTTCTCCCATACTCTAAAAGAACAAAAATCATATAACACAGATTATTTAGAACAACTCAATCCAGAACAGCAACAAGCTGTTATGAATACTGAGGGACCTCTTTTAGTTCTTGCAGGTGCTGGTACAGGAAAAACGCGCGTTTTAACAACCCGTATTTCTCACATTTTACGCTCTGGACTTGCCTCTCCTCAGCAAATACTTGCTGTCACTTTCACCAACAAAGCAGCACGTGAAATGAAAATACGTATTGGTGAACTTATTGGAGAAGTTGTTGAAGGTATGCCTTGGCTTGGAACCTTTCATTCCACTGGCGCTAAAATTTTACGCCGTCACGCAGAACTTGTTGATTTAAAAAGAAACTTTACAATTCTCGATAGCGATGATGTTCTTCGACTTTTAAAACAGCTTATTCAAGCTGAAGGATTAGACGATAAGCGTTGGCCCGCACGAAACCTTGCCATGATGATTGATTCTTGGAAAAATCAAGGACTTTCACCAAAACATATCTCAAAAAGTGATGCTCATTCCTTTGGTAACGGCATGGGACGTGAACTTTATCACAATTATCAAAATCGATTAAAAGATCTTAATGCTTGTGATTTTGGTGACCTTCTACTTCATTCTATCTCTATCTTCCAACATAATCCAGATATTCTTCGCGAATATCATTCTCAATTTCGTTATATTCTTGTCGATGAATATCAAGATACAAATACAGCACAATATCTTTGGCTTCGCCTTTTGGCCCAACATCCTCAAGGTCAACATGTTAATCTTTGTTGTGTTGGCGATGATGATCAATCCATTTATGGATGGCGTGGTGCAAAAGTCGAAAACATATTACGTTTTGAAAAAGATTTTCCTTCTGCTAAAATTATTCGTCTAGAACGCAATTATCGCTCAACATCCCATATTCTCAAAACCGCCTCCCATCTCATTGCTCATAATGAAGAAAGGCTGGGAAAAGTCCTTTTTTCTGCTCAAATAAAGAGTGAGGAAGAAAAGGTAAAAATTCATTCAGCATGGGATTCGGCAGAAGAAGCACGAGCAATCGGAGAAGAAATCGAACGCGCACAACAAACCGGTCATGCATTAAATCATATGGCTATATTGGTACGCGCATCATTTCAAATGCGTGAATTTGAAGATCGCTTTGTAACACTTGGCCTTAATTATCGCGTCATTGGTGGTCCTCGTTTTTATGAGCGAATGGAAATACGTGATGCCATGGCTTATTTACGCGTTGTTGTCCAACCTACTGATGATTTAGCTTTTGAGCGTGTTATTAATACACCAAAACGCGGCATAGGAGATGCAACCCTGCGCATTCTTTATGAGAGTGCACGTGCACGTGCTGTTCCTCTCTTTTCTGCTGCCGCTGACATCATTGAAACAGATGAATTAAAGCCTAAGGCGCGCAGTGCGTTACGAAGCCTCATTGAAAGCTTCCGCCGCTGGCAAAATATGCTTCAAGACACTCCTCATAGAGAACTTGCCGAGATCGTCCTTGATGATTCTGGTTATACAACCATGTGGTTAGAAGATCGCTCACCAGAGGCTCCTACAAGACTAGAAAATCTTAAAGAAATGATTCGTTCCATGGAACAATTTGAAAATCTTCAAAGTTTTTTGGAACATGTTGCACTCGTTATGGAAACGGAAAATAATGAAAATATAGATGCAGTCAACATCATGACACTTCATTCAGCCAAAGGACTTGAATTTGAAACAGTTTTTCTTCCAGGTTGGGAAGAAGGACTCTTTCCCCACCAACGCTCATTAGATGAAGGTGGACGTTCAGGATTAGAAGAAGAACGGCGCCTTGCTTACGTAGGTCTAACAAGAGCAAAAAAACATTTGCATATATGGTTTGTATCTAATCGAAGAATTCATGGACTTTGGCAACCTGCTCTTCCCTCCCGTTTTCTAGATGAATTACCAGCAGAACATATAGAAGTTGTAGAAATGGAAACATCCTATGGTGGTTATGGAAAATCTTCCTTTCAACATCACGATTCCTTTTATACTGACTATGCAACAGCAAGACAAAAGCGTGCACAAAAAAACAAGAATATTGAAGGGAAAGTTATCTCTCAATCAATCTCTCATGCACCATCAGATTTTTCTGTCAATGATCGGATTTTTCACATAAAATTTGGTTATGGTCATATTACAGCAATAGACGATCATAAATTGACAATAATGTTCGAAAAAGCCGGAGAAAAGCGTGTACTAGACAATTTTGTAAACAAAGCTTAATTACAAGTAAACCACGATCAGTTTTTTCAAGAAACCACTTTATTTTATTCTGAATGTCATTTCCATTTACGAACAAAGGCTTCAATAGGCAAATTTTGCATATCAGGCAATGCGTTGTGAATTTTATCAAGCGGCCAATCCCACCAAGCCATATCTAAAAGGCATTCTATCACATTATTGGGAAAACGCATCCGCAACCGTTTAGCAGGCACCCCAACGACAATCGTATAAGGCAAAACATCTTTCGTTATAACAGCGTTCGCGCCAATGATAGCGCCATGACCAATAGTCACCCCAGGCATAATAACCGCACCATATCCAATCCACACATCATGCCCAATAATAACACGTTTTGCACAACGCCTTTCACGAAAACCACTATCTAATGCCATATAACGAAAATATTCGTTTGGACGATAGGTTATTTTATGCGTTGAAACGCGCTCCATAGGATGCTCCAACGCATTCATCCGTACATGAGATGCAATAGAACAAAAACGCCCAATATCGCTATAAATAGCCTCACTATTACGTTCTAAATAAGAAAAATCTCCAACGGTTACATCCCGTAAAATCACCCGCTCATTAACTTCCACATAGCGCCCTAATTTACAACCATGCAGCCGTGCCGTCGTATGGATACGAGGCTCACTTTCATGAAACCGAAGATCGTTCTCAATATTCATGCATCTTTCACCAATGTTTCATCATAGATATGGAAAGACATACCAATCAAGCCAATAAAATCAACCATGAAACACACATTGCAAAACAAACCTGCCGATGTTACAATTTCTCGATCTATTTAAGAGAGTCAAACTATGAAAAATGTAATACGCATCTTGGGGCTGACAATCATATTTCTTGCAGGTGTTTTTATTTATGATACGCTGACAAATAAGCCTTTAGGTGATAACTTTACTCTCACTGATTCTAATGGAAAAAATATTACTGAGGCTGATGTTCGAAGCAAGCCTTCAATAATTTTTTTCGGCTTCACTATGTGTCCTGAAAGCTGCCCTACCACACTGATGAATCTTGATCGATGGCTTACAGCCCTTGGGCCTAAAGCTGATAAATTAGGTATATGGTTTGTGACTGTTGATCCTGAACGAGACACACCAAAAGTACTCCATGATTATCTCAGTAATTTTAACAATAAAATTGTTGGCATCAGCGGAGATCCTGAAAAAGTTCATAAAATGGTCAATTCTTTCAACATCGTTGCTGAAAAAGTCCCTGAAACAGATGGAAACTATACATATAACCATACAGCAGCAATTTTTTTACTCAAAAAAGGTGGAAAATTAGCTGGCGTTATCCGTTATGACACGAAAGAAAGCGATAGCGAATTAAAAGATGAAATCGCCATTGAACGGTTAAAAAAACTCATCTTAAACTAAAAAAACCGATCAAAAGAAAGAACAGCATGTCGCAACAAATTCGCCTCTATTATACTGCTTCTAAAAATGAAGCAGAACGGTTCTATACCCTTATAGAAACAGCCTTTGACGAAGAAGGGTATCCTCTTGCTCTCACAGAGATAGATGAACAAAATGCTGTATATGAGCTTTCTCTATATGTCGATCAAGACAATCAAGAGAACGCATTGAAACGTTTTGCTCAAATCCTTTCTATAGATTTTGATAAAATTAATATGGAAGTTTTACCCAACATTGATTGGGTACAAAAAAGCCTAGAAGGACTAAAACCTGTGCAAGCTGGTCCTTTTTTTCTTCATGGAAGTCACAACCGAAACGCCATTCCAGCAAATGTTCTCCCTATTGAAATTGAAGCTAATCAAGCTTTTGGCACTGGACATCATGGAACAACAGCCGGTTGTTTAGAAATGATTGCCAAAGTCATGAAACACGAAAATCCAAAAAATGCCCTTGATCTTGGTACTGGGAGCGGTGTACTAGCCATTGGCATAGCAATGCTCAAACCAATTACTGTTCTTGCATCCGATATTGACCCAATTGCTGTTCAAGTTGCACAACACAATATCGAATTCAATGGTGTCAAGGAATATATTACAGCTATTACAGCAACAGATTTTGCCCATGATGCAATTGCATCACGAACCCCTTTTGATCTCATCGTTGCCAATATCCTTGCTAATCCGCTTATTGAACTTGCGCAAGAAGTGGTAAAGGCACTTCAAAAAGGGGGATCACTTATACTCTCTGGAATTCTTGAAGAACAACATGCCCATGTTTTGGAGACTTATATAAAACAAGGAATGAAGCATATCGAAACATACCACCGGCAAGGATGGGTTACAATACATCTGAAATAAAATAAAAGAAAAGGACGTCGTTATGTATCAATCTTTTGAGGCGACAACAAATCCTGCTTATGCAGCAGAACGCATTTCTTGCCTTCGTAAAGAACTCGATCACCTTGGACTCGATGGTTTTCTTGTTCCGCGGTGCGATGAGCATCAAGGAGAATATATCCCCCCTCATGCTCAACGCCTTAGCTGGTTAACCGGCTTTACTGGATCAGCTGGGATTGCACTGATTTTAAAAAACAAAGCCATCATATTTACAGATGGGCGATATAAGCTCCAAGTTCGCCAACAAACTGATCCTGATATTTTTAATTATGAAGATCTCATAACTTGTCCTCCCTCACAATGGCTTGAAAAAAATGGTCAAAAACTTTCTATTGGCTTTGATCCATGGCTCCACACGATTGCTGCCACCGATGCATTGAGAAACGCATTAGAAACGAAAGCAGGTGGAAAACTTGTAGAAGTTCAACATAATCCCATTGATTTGCTCTGGCATAATCAACCAAAATTACCACAATCTGCCTTATCAATTCACCCTCTCAAATATGCTGGGTGCAATACAGATGAAAAACTCGCTTTGATTTACAAAGATATACAGCAAACTCATGCAAATGCTTTTATTTTTACAGACCCCTCTTCCATTGCATGGACATTCAATATACGGGGCAATGATGTTTCCAACACGCCTTTTTCCCTTTGTTTTGCTCTCATTCCACTTAACGAAACACCAGCCTTATTCATTGACAGCAAAAAACTTGGTGTAGAACAGAAACAATATCTGGAACGTTATGCAAAATTATATGAACCAGAACAGCTTATTCCCAAGATCAAAGAGTATGTTCAAAAAGGGACCGTGTTTGCCTTAGATCCACAGCTAACATGCGAAAAATTACGAACTGTTATTGAAGAAAAAAATAGCTCTTTTATCACACTTACCGATCCTGCTGCTCTACCACGTGCCATTAAAAATGACACAGAACTCAATGGCGCACGCAAAGCGCATCTACGCGATGGTGTTGCCCTAACCCGTTTTTTTTCTTGGTTAGATAAACAAATACCAGGGTCAATAAGTGAAATTTCTGCTGCTCAAAAATTAGAAGAATTTCGCATAAATACAGCAAACGAAATGGGAGAAAAACTTAAAGATCTTTCTTTTGATACAATTTCAGCAGCAGGAGAAAATGGCGCCATTATTCATTATCGTGTAACAACACAAACAAATAAACAACTCAATGCTGGTGAACTTTATCTTGTTGATTCAGGTGGCCAATATCGTGATGGAACGACAGATGTCACACGTACAGTAGCAATTGGGAATATTGGAGAAGAAGAAAAACGCTGTTTCACTCTTGTTCTCAAGGGCATGATTACTCTTTCAACTGCTTGCTTTCCCAAAAGAACCCGTGGACAAGACATTGATATTCTAGCACGCATTGCATTGTGGAAAGCTGGTTTTGATTATGCCCATGGCACCGGTCATGGTGTTGGATCTTATCTTTCTGTCCATGAAGGACCGCAAAATATTTCTCGCAAAGGGTGCCAAGAACTCATCTCCGGTATGATTCTTTCAAACGAGCCAGGCTATTACCGCGAAGGCGCTTTTGGTATCCGTCTTGAAAATTTGATGATAGTAAAGCCAGCACAAAAAATTGATGGTGGAGATATAGAAATGCTCTCGTTTGAGACACTCACACATTGCCCCATTGATCGACGGTTAATCCTTCCAGAGCTTTTGACACAAGAAGAACGGCAATGGCTCAATGATTACCATGCGCGCGTTTATCAGATGAATGCACCTTACTTAAATGAAGAAGATAAAAAATGGGCAAAAGAAGCAACAATGCCCCTTTAAATCAAGCAACCTATAACTTTTACCCTTTCTACAAAAACAGCACCGTCTTTTTTTAGAGAAAAATATGTACTTGCGTCAGGAAATACAAAAAATATTTCTACAAGATACTTCACGTTTTTTCTGATATGTCAAACACTGACCTAGGTGAAGCAGAGTGAGATACGCCTGCACGTGGTAATGCTTATTTTGGGTATTACCATCTAGACACTACCATATCCCTAGTTTCTTTATATGGAAACTCTCGTTATATTTTGTAATCCTTCGCATCGTATTTCTAAAACACCTATTATAACCAGCTTATTACGCTGTTTGGATTCAAAAATTCTGCATATTTATTCGAATAAATTTTACCTTTTTGTTTGCTTCACAATGATAATTTATATTATTTTAATTCTTGAATCATTTTCAATAGTTGTAATTCATTATAATACATATTGCTACAATAAAATAGAATCTGCTATGAAATAAAATTAAGTTAGAATTAAAAGAAGGAGCATACTGATAACATCAGCGTTAAAGTTTTTTATTTATTTGCATAGTTAACAGTAAAATATTATTTTCTAGACTATTACTTACTGTTGAAAAAAAGTTACCCACAATATAGATAGTTTCCAACTACACAGTATAAAAACAACATATATGGAGGCATGTGTTTTGACCTGAATGTGTTATTCAGCTAAAAATTAACAACAATAACAGAGGATATGAAAAACTAGATAACACAAAAACAGTCACGTAAATAAAGAAGATTCAAACTCTCTACAGAGTTTTACAAATGCTCTGAAAAATACACAATAAAACGTGTGTCTTATAGCTTGTTAGTTAACAAAATCTTAAGCACAGATCTTAGTAATCTATATCCTTTCCTTATCCAGTATTTTAGAAATAAAGTGACTATCCTAATGCGTATAATTTTATTTTGTTCCGTAATATTATTATTTGGATGCTATATTGGGCCTTCTGTATTGAAGGAAATTACTAAATTTAAGCGAATTCCTATTGCTTTATTTTCTGAAAATCAAGTCATTACTCCAAATCAGTACGATAAATTATACGAAGAGTACGTAAAGACACAATATCCTGATAATATATACGAAGAGCGCCTAGAAATTGCAAAAAAATATCTGGATAATAAGAGTTATGGTGTATATCATGTTCTAAGCCTTGGGATGGTAGTACTAATTCCTGAAAATATAAATCTTATCCATGCGAAAGTTGTTTGGTGTGCATGCCTTGTGGACTTATTACAGGGAGAGTACAATAAAAAATTTCCAGCATTATCCCTACCTACCTACATACATACATAAGCTACGTTCTCAATATAATTGGAAAGAAAACGATTTCATTTGGGCAAAAAATTTGGTCATGAACTCGACAGATCCAATGTTTAGATACGCACGAATGATATTTAATTCTGAAATATTCTCAATCCAAATACTAGCTCTAATAAACGAAATTTCCTATGCTGAGAAATTTGAGAGAGATGAAGGAAGTCAGGAAAAAAATTATGCTGCTAGACGCATTAGCGAATATCCGAAATTTTGTAATGAAATTGGACAAGTGTACCATCTAATAATGCCTGATAAGTATAGGTACCAGTAATCTTTTATAAATTCAACATAATAAACAACTCGCATTTATATTCCTTATTCATTTATAGCGGAATGTTTTATTATATTTTGTAATCTTCCGCGTTACATTTCTATTACGGCATTTTGGATTAAATTCTACATATTTGTTCAAAAATTTTACCTTTCTTCACAGTAATAATTTATATCTTTTACTAATAATAACCTTGCATATTCTTCATCATAATAGTTTAAGTTTAATATTTAAGTTCAACGTTAATTATTTTAATAACTTAATAAATATCAAAGTATATGGCGCTCTATTTTTGCAAAAAACAGCTCCTATTATCCCCTTTTTGATTTCATCCCCCCAAAAAATGTAAGAAAGATAATCATATCAACAGTATACGATCTTCTGGGAAACACCCTTTAAATATTATGTTTCTCAATCAGCTGTAGCCAAACCTCTTCATCGATAACCTCAACACCTAATTCTTCAGCTTTAGCCAATTTGGAGCCCGCTCCAGGTCCTGCAACAAGAAGATCTGTTTTTTTAGAAAGTGAACCAGATGTTTTAGCCCCTAATCGCTCTGCCAATGCTTTTGCTTCATCGCGTGACATATGCGACAAAGTTCCTGTAAAAACAATGATCTTCTCCGCTATTGGTGAAGAATCTGCTATGATAGGCTCTTCATCAAGAGGTGTTACTTCTTCAAGCAAAACAGATAAAATCTCACGGTTATGCGCTTCTTGATAAAAATCAACAATTGCGCTCCCTACCTGTGGTCCAATTCCTTCGATATTGGTAAGCTCCATCCAAGCCTCATTTCCTTCTTCATTTTTCTTATCACATGGCATAAGTGCTTCCATAGCCGCGGTCTCAAAAGCTGTATAATTTTTATAAGCACGTGCAAGGCGGCGTGCATTCACTTCGCCAACATGACGAATCCCTAATGCAAACAAAAAACGGCTCAAAGGAATTTCTCGGCGCGCATTAATGGCATCATACAATTTCCGCACTGAAACAGTACCAAAACCTTCCATATTTTCCAAACGTATCAAAGATTTTTCTTGGCGCCGTTGTAACGTAAAAATATCGGCTGGTGTATGAATACAAAGCGCTTCATCTTGAACATGGAAAAAGAACTCCACTTGTTTTTTACCCAAGCCCTCAATATCAAAAGCATTGCGTGAAACAAAATGACGAATACGTTCAATCGCTTGTGCCGGACAAATAAGCCCCCCTGTACAGCGACGCACGGCTTCTCCCACTTCACGAACAGCATGACTCCCACAAGCTGGGCACAAATGAGGAAAAATAAAAACAGCAGCATCTTTCGAGCGTTTTTCAATGATAACATCAATAACTTGAGGGATCACATCACCAGCACGTTGTACAATCACGCTATCGCCTACACGGATATCACGTCCTTCACGAATGGGCTCTCCTTTATGACCAATTCCCTTAATATAATCCTCATTATGCAAACTAGCATTGGTCACCACCACTCCACCAACAGTAATAGGCGTAAGACGTGCAACAGGTGTCAAAGCTCCCGTGCGACCAACTTGAATGTCAATATCTTCCAAAAGCGCTATCGCTTTTTCTGCTGGAAATTTATGGGCGATAGCCCAACGCGGCGAACGAGAAACAAACCCCAAACGCTTTTGGAGCATCAAATCATTAACCTTATAAACAATGCCATCAATATCATAGCTTAAAGAATGACGGCATTCTTCGATATCGTGATAATACGAAATAATTTCTTTTACTGTCTTAAAGACTTTTGTTAATGGATTGATAACAAAGCCATATTCTTTTAGCTTTTTCATCATCTCCATTTGACTTTCTGCCAATATTTCACTCACCTCACCACAAGCATAAGCAAAAAATTGAAGTTTTCTGCTAGCGGTTATCCGTGAATCAAGCTGACGGAGTGAACCAGCCGCCGCATTTCGAGGATTGGCAAAAGTTAACTTTCCCTTCTCTTGTTGGCTGATATTCAGTGCTTGGAAATCTTCCCGCCCCATATAAACTTCACCGCGAACCTCAATGATATCAGGAAAATCACTTTGTAAAACTTGTGGAATATCAGCAATTGTTCGGGCATTTGCCGTCACATTTTCACCGACAGTTCCATCCCCACGCGTTGCCGCACGCACAAGCCGCCCCTTTTCGTAGCGTAAAGACAAAGATAAACCATCAATTTTTGGCTCCGCTGTTATTTCCAACACTTGTGTTTCTGGAAGCCGTAAAAAACGACGAATACGCTCAACAAATTCACTAACATCTTCAGAGCTAAACGCATTATCAAGTGAAAGCATAGGCTGTGCATGAACAGATTTTTCAAACTTTTCAGAAATTGGTGCCCCAATTTTATGTGAAGGAGAATCAATACGTATAAGCTCTGGAAAAAGAGCTTCAATTTCTGCATTACGGCGGCGCAAAGCATCATATTCTGCATCAGAAATTTCAGGCTGATCATCACGATTATAAAGCACATCATGACGTGCAATTTCTTTTGCCAACCACTCTAATTCACGTTCTGCTTCAACAGCTGTGAGATTTTTATCTGCATCTTTGTTCATAAAATCTATTCCAAATTACAAGCACTGCCACAAGGATTTCCACACGCATCCTCATCAAGTGAATCTCAATAAATACAAGCTTTCCAGTATTTTTATCGCTGACTAATTACCTTTATGCTAGAAGCTTTTGAGCCGCTGCACGCGCTTCTTCAGTAATCTGTTCTCCAGCCAACATACGGGCAATTTCTTCTGCACGCTCATGCTCTTCCATTTTATGAATCGCAGTAACAAAGCGTCCTTTATCATGACTCTCAATTTTTGAAATAAGAAAATGACCATGCGCTTTCGATGCAACCTGTGGAGCATGCGTAATAGCGAAAACTTGGACATGTTCTGATAAGCATTGCAACCGTTGCCCAATAGCCGCTGCAACAGCCCCCCCAACGCCTGTATCAATTTCATCAAAAATCAGCGTCGGTGCTGATCCTCGATCAGATAAAACAACTTTTAATGCCAGCAAAAAACGAGATAATTCACCGCCAGAAGCCACACTAAGCATGGGACCGGCCCGTGTGCCAGGATTTGTTCGTACCCAATATTCAACACGATCACATCCCTCTGCACTCCGCTTTTCCATATCACTTTGCATTTCAACAATAAATTCAGCCCTCTCTAATTTCAATGCCGGTAGCTCAGTCATCACGCTTTCAGACAAGTTCTTTGCAACCTCTTGACGTTTTATTGACAACGCTTGCGCTAACATATCATATTTTTTTTGTGCTTGTCTTGCCTCATCTTCAAAGCGTGTCAATATAGTCTGAGCCTCTTCAAAATCAGCGAGTTCTGCATCCATTTTATCGCGTAACTGAATCAATTCATCCGCTGAAACTTGATATTTACGAGCAAAACCCCGAAGAGAAAAAAGACGCTCTTCTATCCGTTCCAATTCATCAGGTTCAAAATCTAATGCTCGTATTGCCGTCTCAATACCTTCTTGTGCTGTTGCAAGTGCATGCAATGCCTCATCAATAGATTTCACCACTGGTACAATAAGTTCTTGCGCCTCAGGAATTTTCCGCTCCAAACGCCTCACCAAATTAGAAAGTACTGGGATTGGTGATTTTTGACCCGTTAAAAGATCATCCGCTTCTTTAATATCTGTCGCTATTTTTTCTAATTTAAGCATATCAGCACGACGAAGAGAAAGAGCTTCCTCTTCACCAACTTTAAAATCAAGCTTTTCAAGCTCTTCTACACACGCACGAAGATAATCAACCTCACGTACGGCACTCTCTACTTTAAGACGCTGCCGTTGCAAACGCTCCTCAAATTCACGCCATGAGTGATAACACTGACGCAAATTTTCCACTTCATCTTCAAGACCACCAAAGGCATCTAATAATTGGCGATGTGTAGCAACATCAACAAGCGCACGATCATCATGTTGTCCATGGATTTCAACCAGCAAACGGCCAACACTCCGCATCAATGCAACACTAGACACCTGATCATTGATAAAAACACGGCTACGTCCATCACTTGATTGCACACGTCGTAAAATAATATCACCCTCATCATCAAGACCATTCTCACGAATAAGTTGACGTGCAGGATGTGAAACAGACACATCAAAAACAGCTGTGACCTGCCCGCGGTCAGCACCATGACGCACAAGCGAAGCATCACCCCGCCCCCCTAGAGCAAGTGATAAAGCATCAAGGAGAATAGACTTCCCCGCACCTGTTTCTCCAGTTAAAACCGTCAACCCCGCCGTAAAATGAATATCAAGCGTTTCGATCAAAACAATATTATGAATCGAAAGCTGTACCAACATAGAGAATCAACGTACCCTCTTCTTATCACCACCTAAAGCATTTGAGATCCAAGAAGATTTATGCTCACGTGGCGATATTTTATTCTTCTGCAAGAGATTATAAGAAAATTTATACCACTCACTTTTGGGATAATTACGTCCTAAAATAGCTGCTGCCGTCTGTGCTTCCGCCGTTAAGCCGAGAGCAAGATTAACCTCAGTCAAGCGGAAAAGCGCTTCTTCAATTTGATTTGTATCAGAATACTCTTCAACCACGGTACGAAACCGTCTACTTGCCGCAAGGTAACGCCGCCCCTCTTCATAATAACGGCCAATCTGCATTTCTTTACCAGCCAGCTGTTCGCGACCAAAACGGATTTTATCCTTAGCATCCTTGACATACTCAGAATTAGGATAACGCTCTATAAGAAGCTGCATAGCAGCAATAGCACGTTTCGTATCACGTTGATCACGTGTAACATCAGGAATCCGACGGAAAGAAGAAAGACCAATAATATAATACGCATAAGCCGAGTCAGTCGACCCTGGATAAAGAGTAATATAGCGTTGAGCCATACTAATTGAATCATCATACTTTCCGAGTCGATAATTAGTAAAAGCACCCATGACCAAAGATTTACGCCCCCAGTCTGTATAAGCGTACTGTTTTTCAATCTTCAAAAACTTCTTCGATGCATCCCCAAGCCGCCCACTTTCAAGGCTAGCAAGCGCCTGATTATAGAGAACATCTGGTGGCTCTATTTTCAAAACATAAGCAGATGGATCAAGGGTTTTTTTCTCTTTAAAGAGACATCCCGCTAACATACAGGTGCTTCCTAAAAGTACCACCCCCAATATCTTGCGTACAATGTTAGATTTTCTATATGTCATATTTCCAATGCACACATGAGATTTTTTCATAGTTTTTCCGGCCTCCAGAGAATATCACCTTGTAGCAAAAACAATTTATTAAAGTTTTTATACCATATCACTTTAAAATCCACATAACCAATTTAGCAGTTTAGGTCAATCATCCCCTTAAAAATCAAATAAACGATAAAAAAATCTTGTCAATTTTCTTTTACTCTTTCTCTAAAAAGCTTTTTTGGTAATATGATTCGTCTGCCAAAACAGCTTTCACCAATTGCGCATTAATTCTATGCCCACTACAATAAGAACGAAATAATCCAATAAAAGGTGCTCCCAGCAAAGCAGTATCACCAATCGCATCAAGCATCTTGTGCCGAACGCATTCATTCTCCCAATAAGGACCATCGGGATTTAAAATTTTATCATTAAGGTCGATAACAAGAGAATTTTCCAAAGAAGCACCTCTCGCCTTTCCAGAAAGCCTTAATTCTTCCACGTCTTTGATAAAACCAAAAGTGCGCGCACGTGACAAATCATCCCTAAACCCTCGTGTAGTAAGATCAAAACTGAAATGTTGCTTACCAATAGCAGAAGAAGGAAAAGAGATCGTTATATCAAAACGACGTCCATCGAATGGCAAAAGCTCTGCAACACCATGAGATCCTTCAACTCGCACCGGCTTTTTTATAATGAAATAAGAACGCAACGCATTTTGCTGTACAATACCAACATCTTCAAAAGCTTGGCAATATAGCCACGCTGAACCATCCAAAATAGGAATCTCATTATGTGACACTTCAATAACAAGATTATCCAAATTATAAGCAGCAATTGCTGCCATCAAATGTTCAATTGTTTCAACCCTTACATCTCCATCTCCAAGTACTGTTGATAATTCAGTTTCTCCTGTTTGCGATGCATGAGCTTGAAATATTTTCTCTGTTCCGTCTAATCCACAACGCTTAAAAACAATACCACACCCAACATCCGCTGGACAAACCTTTACCACTGACAAACAGCCACTGTGAACGCCAATCCCCTTAAATGTTACTGCTTTTTTAAGAGTAGACTGATATTTTGGTACTAAATTCATCATAATCATTTTATTAAATTGCTTGTACATCTTTTAACAAAATTTATAAAATTATAAAGAATATTCATAGTAAATAATAAAAAAAAACCGCTTATAATAAGCGGTTTTTTTTTAAAACAAAGTATTTTATCAAAAAAACAGCAATATATTTTACTGTATAATTTTTGACTGATCATTAAAGAAATAATAATTTTTCTTACTTTATCTCACTTTTCATCAATTAATTTGCCTGACGACGTAAAAATGCTGGTATTTCCAACTGATCTTCTTCACTTATAAAAGTACGTTGATCTTGTGGTACCTGAGGGTGCAGCTCACCAGAACGACGTGGAACATACACAGAAGCATCTTGAGAAAGTGCCTGAGAATTTTTATTGTAAACATGAGACTCTTTCTGCTGAGATGATCTAACAGCAGGCTCCAGCCTCGCTTCTGGCTCAGCTTCTTCACGATGTGTCAAGCTCTGTTTCAAACGCTGCCAAAGATTACGAGGACCTTGATCAGTCACAAATGTTCTTTGACTTTGTCCATGAGCAACAGGAGGAAAATCCTTTAACTCAGGCATACGCATTGGAGCGCGCGCTTGCATTTGTTGCATTTGTTTTGGTTGCACAGGCTTTTCTTTTTGCTTCACAACCCCTGTCATCTCATCAAGAACATGTGCTGTTGCCTCCATACTCACAGGAGCTGTCATCGCCTGTTGAGAACCACGGCTTACTTGCATACGAGGCACATTGGATCTCTGTTCCTGAACAGCATTTGAACCATACGCAACAGCATTCGTGGCACTTCGTGTCGTCATTGCTTCTGCAGGTTGTGCAAAAATTTGACTTTTGGGACGGAACTGTTCTCCGGTTGATTTACCCTTCTCTATTTCAAGTGATTCGATCACTTCTACCATTGACTCAGAACGCAGAGGCGATGACTGAACATGAAAAGAACTGTGTGACGTTCCAGGATCGCTCTTGCGTATTGAAGAAGCAGGTCTTTGAATCTGAGGATGAGAGGACTGAACAACATCACTAACTTCACGATCAATACCGGTGGCAACCACAGAAACACGAATAACACCTTCCAATGACTCATCATCAATAGCGCCAAAGATCACATTCGCATCTGCATCCACTTCTTCACGAATACGATTAGCAGCTTCATCAACCTCAAAGAGAGTCATATCACGACCACCCGTAATAGAAATCAATAAACCACGCGCCCCACGCATAGAGGTATCATCCAACAGTGGGTTTGCAATAGCAGCTTCAGCCGCAGCCAAAGCACGCCCATCACCAGATGCCTCACCCGTTCCCATCATGGCTCGCCCCATTTCGTGCATAACAGAACGAACATCAGCAAAATCAAGGTTAATTAAACCCTCTTTAATCATCAAATCCGTAATGGAAGCAACACCAGAATAAAGCACTTGGTCAGCCATAGCAAAAGCATCAGCAAACGTTGTCTTATCATTTGCAATACGGAAAAGATTTTGATTGGGTATAACAATCAATGTATCGACAGACTTTTGTAATTCTTCAATACCAGCCTCTGCCGTTTTCATACGACGTGCGCCTTCAAACTGAAACGGCTTTGTCACAACACCAACAGTCAAAATACCTTTTTCACGCGCTGCGCGAGCAACAACGGGAGCAGCTCCTGTTCCAGTTCCTCCCCCCATACCAGCAGTAATGAAAACCATATGAGAGTCTGCAAGATGATCAATAATTTCATCAATACATTCCTCTGCCGCCGCTTGTCCAACTTCCGGCAAAGCCCCAGCACCCAAACCTTCTGTCACAGCTGCCCCAAGTTGGATAACACGTTCAGCCTTTGACATAGCCAAAGCCTGTGCATCCGTATTTGCAACAACAAAGTCAACTCCCTGAAGACCAGCATTTATCATATTATTCACGGCATTCCCGCCACCACCTCCAACACCAAAAACGGTAATGCGTGGCTTCAATTCCGCGATATCTGGCCGATGCAGATTAATCGTCATTTTCTTTTCCTTCTCATAAGACACCGCAAGCCAAAGCGATGAAATTTATCCAACTAGACTTAACTAAAAACTCTCACGCAACCACTCACCAACACGCTGAAAATACCCACGCGTGCCCATCGATAAATGATTTCCTGCCGCCTGCATTGTTTTTTCTTCAAAACCCACCAATTGCGGATAAATTAACAACCCAACAGCAGATGTAAACGCCGCCCCTTTTGCAAGAGAAGGAAGCCTCGAAATACCTAAAGGCCGCCCGATACGAACATTTCTTCCTAATATAGTACGTGCCATTTCTGGCAATCCTGTTAACTGGCTTGCTCCCCCCGTCAAAATAACACGTTTACCAATGATGTGACCAAAACCAGAACGATTTAAACAATCACGGACCATTTCTAAAATTTCTTCAACACGCGCACGAATGATACGCCCAAGAACCGCGCGAGGATATTGAGTTTCACGCTGTTCACTCCCAATTTCTGCTACATTAATCATTTGCCGCTCATCAGCACTTGTTAAAAGTGCTGAACCATAAACAACTTTTAAACGTTCCGCCTCTGTTAAAGACATAGAAAATCCGCGCGCAACATCAAGAGTGACATGATGCCCCCCAACAGCAAGAGCATCCGCATGAATAAATTTTCCTTCAAAAAACACTGAAAATGTTGTTGTTCCACCACCAAAATCAATACACGCAGCCCCTAAATGCGCCTCATCATTCATCAAGACAGCAAGACCACTTGCAAAGGGAGTAGCAACCATTGCTTCAACACTCAAATGTGCACGATTAATACAAGTTTCTAAATTACGCAAAGAGGCTGTTTCTGCTGTTACCACATGCACGTCAACACCAAATGTTTCCCCTGCCATGCCAATAGGATCAAAAATTCCTTTATCTCCATCCAATACATAAGAAACTGGAACTGAGTGCATAACATGACGTTCAGCATCAAAGGCTTTACGCGAAACATCTGAAAAGGCCATACGCATATCACGCTTGGTGACTTCACGACCATTCAAATGGACCTTTCCATTAATCAAAGCACTTTGTAATCGACTTGAGGAAAAATTCACAATCACTGAATCCACCACCAAACCCGCCATTTTTTCTGCCGCATCAACAGCCAATCTTATTGATTGTTCTGCTGCAAACATATCCATGACAACACCGGATTTAATACCACGTGAACGCTGCACTCCAAAGCCTAGAATTTCCGTAGAATGTGTACGACCATGTAAATAGTGTGCATGCTTCAAAGGACGCAAACAAGCAATAAGACAAACAATCTTACTTGAACCGACATCAAGTACCGTTAAAAAACGTGTTTTACGCCCCTTCAAATGATGTGATCTGAGTAGCATCATAGGCTTCCTGCCTTTCGCGCTTTTAAAATACGTTCTTCTTCTGCTACAGTAGCATGATAACGCTCCAACGTTTCATCTGATAAAGAAACAGTAATTCGATCAGCAAGACGTAAATCAACACTGAGAATATCGCGAGATAAAAGATCTTGCATTGTACCGGACGAAAAAAGAGAAGAAAGCCTTTCAAGAGCACCATTTTCAGGCAACATAACGCGCATTCCATTATTCAAAACAAGATCCCAACGTCGATCACCTACCCGCACAAAAGCACGAATACGATCATATACTTCCGGATAGACTGACAGCGCTTGAATAAACACTTTAGCAGCATTTTGTGCCCCCTGCCCAACCACAAGAGGTAAATCCCGAACAATTTCCCCTTTAAAAGGCACAATGACACGACCTGTATGATCAACAATATCCATTATGCCATCATGTTGCCAAATGGCATAGGGTTCACGCTCCACGATGGAAATGCGCATTTTATTAGGATAAATTTTCTGAACATTAGCCGATTGCACCCAAGCCTGTTTTTCCAAAAGAGAACGCGCTCTTTCAACATCAAAAGTGAATATAGAAGGCGCAACATCAAGTTTTAAAATTTTAAAAATATCCTGCTTTGCCAAGCGCTTATTACCGCTTATATCAACATGAGTGACCACAAAACTACTATCCAATATGATCGTGTTTACGATCACAGTCATCTGACCACTTGATGAAAGTCCATAAAAAGCCGTAACAAAGAAAAACCATACAACAGCAAAAGAGCCAAAATGGCGTGGAATGTGAATATTAACAAAAACAAACTCAAACATAAACCGAAGAAAACGACGATAAAGACGTGGCAAAGCCGGCACTGAAAGCACCTCCATCGGAACATTTGTTTTACTAACATTCAACGCATACATGATGCGTCCTCCACCATCCATTGAACAATATCGCCGTAAGTACGGCCGCTCGCTTTTGCAATATCAGGAAGAAGAGACGTCGATGTCATACCGGGTTGCGTATTAATTTCAAGCCAAACCAACTCTCCCGTTTTTTCATCAAAACGAAAATCAGAACGGCTAACACCTCGACACCCTATCGCCTGATGGGCTGCTAAAGACATTCTTTGCACACTTTGGTAAATATTTAGTGAAAGTTGTGCAGGACAAATGTGAAGAGAACCACCCGTTTTATATTTTGAGTCATAATCGTAGAATGGAAAGTGTTTATCGGGAAGAATTTCACACACATCCAGCACTTCATTCCCCAAAACAGCACAAGTCAATTCACGACCAGGAATATATTTTTCAATCATCACCTCATCGGCATATCCCCACTCAGCTCCCCCAATATTATGCGGCGGTACAGCTTCATTTCCTTGGACAATGACAACACCAAAACTTGATCCTTCACACACAGGTTTAATTACATAAGGAGGCTCCATGGGATGCGTTCGGCCCAAAGCAAAGCGGCTCATGATACGAGAAGGAGCAACACAAACCCCAACATTTGCAACGATAATTTTTGCACGTCCCTTATCCATTGCCAAAGCAGATGCCATCACGCCAGAATGAGTATAAGGAATTTTTAAATATTCAAGAATCCCCTGAATCCGGCCATCTTCACCAAATGGACCATGCAATGCATTGAAGGCAATATCGGGCTGCAACTGTTCAAGAACAGAAGCAATACGAGCATCAACATCCACGCGGCTCACGCGATACCCCTGTACCTCTAGAACATCAGCACAAGCCGCCCCTGAAGATAAACTTACAGACCGCTCAGAAGAAAAACCTCCCATTAACACAGCTATATGTTTATCTTTCATAATAAATCACCCTCTTTCGCATACTATATGTAGTCTATATAGAATACATCAGCACCATATACAGGAAAAACAAAGTTTATCCTTGCGAATCAATAACCTAGCATTTTGCATAATGAATCAGACTCAAAAGCCTGATGCAAGAGATTCTTTGTTAATTTATTGATTCTTAATAGAAATTTTTTATTATCTCTTTGAAATGACTCAATTTTTTATTTTCACTTTTTTAGTGAACAATAAATCAATGAAATGGATCAAAAGGAGAAACACTTCGACCACGCTCAAATTGACCAATACGCTCTATTTCCCATTGTAAAAGGTGGGCTGAATTTGCAAAAACACGTGCACGCACTGTTTCTCCCAATGCTTCAAGATCATATCCTGTTGCTTGCCCTGTATTAATCATAAAATTACAGTGCATTTCACTCATTTGAGCGCCACCAATCCGTAAACCACGACACCCTGCTTCATCAATCACGCGCCACGCAGATCCATTCCCAGGATTTTTGAAAGTTGACCCCCCTGTTTTTTCACGAATAGGTTGCACTGTTTCTCTGTGGAGGGCAACTTCATCCATAGCAGCACGAATATCATCTTTATTGCCGAGTTTTCCTTCCAATAAAGCAGCCGTAAAAATAAAATCTTTAGGAACATCACAATGGCGATAGGAATAATGCATATCTTTCACACTCAAGATATGACGTTGCCCTTTACGATCCAGCGCATAGACCTCGACAACACGCGCTGCGGTTTCAACACCATTCGCACCAGCGTTCATTTTGAGAGCTCCTCCAAGACCTCCAGGAATACCATGATAAAAATGAAAACCTGCAATCTCAGCTTCTAAAGCGGCAGCAGCTAAATGTTTATCCGCCGCACCAGCACCAACTAAAAAGCCTTTTGGAGAAACCTGCTTCACTTGCCCAAAACTTTTTGGCGAAAGACGAATCACAACACCAGGAACCCCCCCATCACGCACCAGAAGATTAGAACCGATACCGACAATTGTTACAGGAACAAATTCAGGCAAATTTTGAAGAAAGAGAGCCAAATCTTCTTCATCAACAGGCTGATAAAAAAGCTCTGCCAATCCGCCCGTGCGAAACCACGTTACCTTACGCATCTCAACATTAGGTGTAAGTTTTCCTCTCACGCCACCCAACAATGGTTGCAATTGCGCCAATAGCGCCTCACCATCAATGTGCTGAAAATTTATCATGACCATCCAATACCGCTAACTGATGAGGCAACGCACAAGCCCATTGTGTGATATTGCCAGCACCAAGAAAAACAACATAATCCTCTGCCTGAGCAAATTTTGAGACAAGAGACACAACATCTTCCAAACCATGTATCAAGCGCACATCACGATGACCCGCCATTTTAATATGCTCTACCAATTCTTGAGAACCAAATCCTACAATAGGCTCTTCACCAGCCGCATAAACGGGCGTAATCAACACTGTATCTGCATCATTAAAACAAGCAGCAAAATCATCAAATAAATGATACAACCGTGAATACCGATGGGGTTGTGCAATCGCAATAACACGCCCTTTTGCACTCTCACGTGCAGCACGCAAAACAGCCTTTATTTCGACAGGATGATGTCCATAATCATCAAATATTTCAATGCCACGCCAACTTCCTGTTCGCGTAAAACGCCGTTTTACTCCGCCAAATTCTGCTAAGCCCCTTTTTATAGCTTCATTTGAAATGCCAAGTTCATGCGCAATAGCAATCGCCGCCGTTGCATTGGCAACATTATGCTGCCCTGCCATAGGCAAAAGCATATTTTTCAACTCAATCTTTCTTCCTGTTTTGCGTGAGCGAACAAGAACATCAAAATGCGTTTTTTGACCATCCATCGAAAGATTAAGAAAACGAACATCTGCTTGTGGATTTGCACCATAAGTGATCACCCAACGATCATCAATACGGCCCGCCAATGACTGAACCTCTGGATGATCAAGGCACAAAACAGCAAAACCATAAAAGGGAACATTTTCTACGAATTGCCGAAAAGCCTCACGCACAGCATCAAAACTTCCATAATGATCCAAATGCTCAGCGTCAATATTAGTAATAACAGCAATATCAGCAGGCAGCTTTAAAAATGTACCATCACTTTCATCAGCTTCAACAATCATCCAATCGCCATCTCCTGTACGAGAATTCGTACCATAAGCATTAATAATACCGCCATTAATCACCACTGGATCAAAATGACCAGCATCAAGAAGGGCTGCAACCATTGATGTGGTTGTTGTTTTACCATGTGTACCACCCACCGCAATTGCACGCCGAAACCGCATCAGCTCCGCCAGCATTTCTGCACGTCTAACAAGCGGTAAATGTCTTTCCTTTGCAGCAATATACTCAGGATTTGTTTTTTTAACGGCAGTAGAAAAAACAACAACCTCTGCATTCCCTAAGTTTTCAGCACAATGACCTATATGAACGTTAATTCCCTTTTTCCGCAAACGTTCAACATTTGCACTTTCAACTTGATCTGACCCTTGAACTTTATAGCCAAGATTATAAAAAACCTCCGCAATTCCACTCATACCGATCCCCCCGATTCCGATAAAATGGATAACGCCTATATCAAGTGGCATTTTCATTTAAAAGCTCCTCTTTTATATCTGACAACAATCGCCCTGCAATTAAGGATTCAGCCATATCAGCAAGGCAACGGGTTGCATGAGGTTGCCCAACTTTTTTTGCAGCAAGCGCTTGTTTTTCTAATAAATGGGGTGCACAACAAGCGTGCATTAAAAGAGAAAAAAGCTTTTGTGCATTCAAATCTTTTTCTGATACAATTTGCGCACCACCTACACGAGCAAGCAGAGCTGCATTGGCAGCCTGATCATGATCTAAAGCATGGGGATAGGGAACAAGCAAAGCAGGTCTACCAATCACCGCTATCTCACAAACGGACGAAGCCCCAGCGCGCGACAAAATAAAATGAGCATGTGCCATACGTTCAGCCATATCATCAAAAAAAGGAGCAACCTCTGCTTGTACGCCCATATCACGGTAGATTTTGATCAACCCTCCTGCTTCACCGCGGACTTGCTGTACAATTCGTAAACGTTTACGGTTCTTATCATCAAATAAAGCAATAGCTTCTGGAACAATATGTGAAAAAGCAGAAGCCCCTTGGCTACCTCCAAAAATCAAAAAATGAAATGGCTCTTCACCAGTTGAGGGATGATAAGGAATTTTGGCCGCCTTCAATACAGCCTCACGGACAGGATTCCCCGTCAAAAGTATTTTATAAGCATAAGCACCATTTGGCGACAACAAACCACCAGCGATTGCACGCACAAAAATTGCCAACACCCGATTAGCACGCCCCATAACAGCATTTTGTTCATGAATAAATGTTACACGCCTCGTTAAGGCCGCAATAAAAAGAGGAGGAAAGCTCGGATACCCCCCAAATCCTCCAACAAGAACAGGACGTAATTTATAAAACAGCGCCATCGATTGCCTCATGCCCCTTAGCAAAGACCAAAATGTCTTTATCAGAGCAAAAGGATGGCGTCTTATAAATGTTGCCGATGAAACGATATGAGTATGCTCTTCATCAAAGCACCGAACAAAAGGTCGTGCTCTTTCATCTGTTATTAAATGAACATCATATCCACGCTGCCTTAATTCAACAGAAAGAGCTTCAGCAGGAAAAAGATGTCCACCTGTACCACCAGCCACCAAAACAATAACTTTTTTATCATTCATGAAGGAGTATCCAAGACAGAAGAAGAAAAAGCTGAAAGGCGTGCTTCTGGCCAACGACGTGTTAAACTGAGCAAAATGCCCATTGAAAACGCAATCGCCACCATCGAAGAACCACCATAAGAAATAAAAGGCAATGTCATGCCTTTTGGAGGAATTAAGTGAAGATTAACGGCCATATTAATAGCTGATTGAAAGCCAATCATCATTGCTATGCCAGTAATACCAAGACGTATAAAGGAATCACGTGTATTCATGGCTATATACAATGAACGCATAACGATAAAGCCAAACAGAATCATAATTAATAAACAAAGAATGATACCATATTCTTCAGCAGCAACGGAAAATACAAAATCTGTATGGCTATCAGGAATGATACGTTTTACTGTTCCCTCCCCAGGACCTTGCCCAAACCAACCACCATTCAAAATAGCCTCACGTCCTACATCCACTTGAAAAGTATCTCCTTCACCTGTCAAAAAACCATTGATACGCTCGCGCACATGATGCAGAAAAAGATAAGCTAAAATAATTCCTACAACGCCTAAAATGAGAAAGAGAAAAATAATGGTAAGCGGTACACCCGCAATAAAAAACAGCCCCCCCCATGTTGCACTTATTAAAACTGTTTGTCCAATATCAGGCTGTAAAACCAGAAGCACACAACAAATGGCATAAAGTAGAATCGCTAACGTATAACCCAGAATTCCCCTCCTGCGTATCTGTTCTGAAAAAAGCCAAGCGGACATAACCACAAAAGCTGGCTTCATAAACTCTGAAGCCTGTACAGAAAAACCAAATAGTAGAATCCACCTCCGTGCTCCCTTTAATTCTGGACCCCAAAATAAGGTTGCAACCATAAGAGCAAGCGTTACAATGAGCAAAAGAGCACATAAACGACGAATATTAGAAAGCGAAAAAAAGGAAATGGTAACCATCGTAAAAAATGCTGAAATGCTAAAAATGATATGCCACCGAACAAAATAAAAACTATCAGCAATTCCGATTTTTTTTGCAATAATAGGGCTGGCAGCAAAAGACAGCATAATGCCAATTCCCATTAAAATTAAACAAGCTGCAAAGATAGAGCGATCAATCGTCCACCACCAATTAGCAATTGGATCTCTATCTGCACGCGTAACCATGGTATCCACCTTATCCATTTTATAAATTATCTCAAAGTGAGATGGTTCCCCAGCCTATTTAACAAACACTTTAAAAACTAAATTACACAAAAAAAGATTCTGGAGTCTTAACGCAAAAATATTTTTTTATAACTGATGCTTTTTTTATTGTAACTGCATCACAAAAGAGACAAATGCTTCGCCTCGCATTTCATAATTTTTAAATTGGTCATAACTTGCACAAGCAGGTGACAAAAGAACCGTCACCTCTTTTGCCTTACAGCCTATTGCGTCAACAGCTGCTTCACGCACCGCATTTTTCAAAGTTAAGCTCATAGAAAAGGGAAAAGAAGATCCAATAGTGCGAGCAAATTCTTCCGCCGCGCTCCCAATCAAATAGGCTTTACGAATTTTAGGAAAAAATTCTCTAAGAGACTCTATACCTCCCTTTTTTGCCTGTCCCCCAACAATCCAAAAAATATCATTAAAGGTGGAAAGCGCAGGAGCTGTTGCATCTGCATTAGTCGCCTTGCTGTCATTGATAAACAAAACCGCCCCCATTTTACGCACCTGCTGCATACGATGATCCAACCCTTTATAACCTGCTAAATGCTTGTTCATAGAAGGATCGGTTATTTTTAAAGCCTGCAACGTTGCTAATGCCATAAGGGCATTTTGCGCATTATGACTCCCACGTAACACCGCCATAGGAGCAAGATCTGCAAGCATATGACGCTGTCCTTGACGAACAGAAAAGAGCTTGGTCCCATCTGCATAAAAACCATTTTCAACAAAATGATCCTTGGAAATTGCCTCAATTTGCTTCCCCTCATGAAGTAACTGTTGATATAAAACTCGGCAAGCTGCATCATCAACTGAAATAAAAGCCTGAGAAGCCTGAGCAATCAGATGCCTTTTGGTTTGCACATAACAGGCAAAACTTCCATGTCGATCAATATGATCAGGTGTGAGATTTAATAAAAGTCCAATAGTCGGCTGAAGAGAGGGAGTAAGATCAATTTGAAATGATGAACATTCAATCACATAGATACGTTTTTTAACAAAGGGCTTAAGCGTCAATATTGCCTTTCCAATATTGCCCCCCATCTGCACATCATAGCCCATTTTTTCCAACAAATGCGCAAGTAAAGATGTTGTGGTTGACTTCCCATTCGTCCCCGTAATCGCAATGAAAGGAACGTCTTTGTCACAAAAACCATAATGCTGTAAAAATTGATGGCGCGCCCGAACAAATAATTCAATATCACCGATAATTTCTATATTTTTTTTTCGTGCTTTTTCAACAACCCAATGGGGTTGAGGATAACTTAAAGGAACTCCAGGAGCTACAATCAATGCAACAAATTCTGACCAATCTTCATAACGGAGATCTCGTGTTGGAATATTGTGCCGAAAAGCCATTTGCACGCTTGAAGGACTATCATCCCACGCCACCACTTCTGCACCACCACACATCAATGCTTGTGCCGTTGCTAGTCCAGACTGTCCCAATCCAAACAGAGCAACTTTTTGACCTTTATAACACGTAACAGAAATCACATTCTCACCGCAATTTAAGTGTTGAAAGACCTATGAGAGCGAGAACAATCGAAATAATCCAAAAGCGTATCACGACTTGGCTTTCAGTCCAGCCTTTTTTCTCAAAATGGTGATGTATCGGTGCCATAAGAAACACGCGTTTTCTTGTTAATTTGAAATAACCAACCTGAATAACGACCGAAAAAGCTTCCACAACAAAAAGCCCACCAATAAGAACCAAAACAATTTCGTGTTTCGTAGCAACCGCAACAGTCCCTAAGAGTCCTCCAAGAGCCAATGAACCAGTATCTCCCATAAAAATAGCTGCAGGTGGTGCATTAAACCATAAAAAACCAAGCCCTGCCCCAACAACAGCTCCCAATAAAACAGCCAATTCACCTGTACCCGATACATAATGGATTTGGAGATAATCAGCAAAATTCATATTACCAGAAAGATAAGCAATCAGAGCAAAAGATAAAGCTGCAACCATCACAGGAACAATAGCAAGCCCATCGAGTCCATCCGTTAAATTAACCGCATTACCCGTCGCGACAATGACAAACGCAGAAAAAGGAATAAAAAACCAGCCCAAATTGATAAGATAATCTTTTAAAAAAGGCAAAGCGAATCCAGATGAGCCAATTTTCAGAATAACAAAAGCCGCAATTGCGGCAACACAAAACTCTAAGCTTAACCGTGCTTTCCCAGAAAATCCTTTGTCTGTTTGTTTTGTGACCTTAAGATAATCGTCATAAAATCCAATTGCCCCAAAAGAAAGCATAACCAATAGCGATACCCAAAAGTAAATATTCGATAAATTACACCACAAAAATGCCGATACCACAATGCCGGTTAAAATCATCAATCCACCCATTGTAGGTGTTCCAGCCTTTTTAAAATGTGTTTGAGGACCATCAGCACGAATCGGTTGTCCCTTACCCTGCCGCAATTTAAGAGAAGCAATGATGCTAGGTCCAAACAAAAAGACGATAAGTCCCGAAGTAAGCATAGCCGCTATCGTGCGAAAAGTAATATAACGAAATACATTCACACCTGGAAGCCAATCACTAAACGAAGAAAAAAACAGCATCATTGTACAAAAAACCTCTTAAAACTATGAAGAAACCGCTTTATAGCGATCAAGCAATGCAGTCACAATATTTGATGAACAAAGGCTATTGGATGATTTAACCATAAGCAGATCCCCAGAAGAAATTTCTGCTAAAAGAAGCGGTAAAATTTTCTCAATATTTTCAGCATAATGAACCTTAACACCAGTAGACAAATCACTGACTAAAGATTTCATCGCCTCACCAAATAGAAAAACCGGATTAGCACCGGAAAGACGTATTGGTTTTATTAAATCACGATGAAGCTTTTCACTATACTCCCCTAATTCTAGCATATCCCCTAAAATAGCAATTCGCCGCCCCTCTTTCCCTACAGGTCCTGTAGCAAGAAGCTCAAGTGCAGCACGCATAGAAGCAGGATTTGCATTATAGCTTTCATCAATGAGATAAAATTCACCCCCATTTGATAAAGACAATTGATAACGAACACCTCGCCCCTTTTGAGAAGAAAAATGGCGAAAAGAAAGAAAAACAGGCTCTAACTCAACCCCCATAGCATCACAAGCAGCAATAACCCCTAAACTATTTTGCACAATATGGCGTCCTGGAGCACCAATTTGAACCTCCCTATCCCGCCCCCCAATACGCACAATCATAGAAGTACTATCAGTTAGAAGACGTATACCTCGCGCTTGATAATCAGCATCTTTAGTCTCACCAAAGCTTAAGATCTTCTTTACACCGCATTTCTTTGCTTTTTGAACGAGATAAGAAAAAAAATCACTATCCGCATTTAAAATGGCAATTCCTTTTTCATCTAATCCTTCAAAAATTTCAGCTTTTGCCTTTGCTATTTCTTCAAGATCTTTGAAAAAACCCATATGTCCTGCACAAATATGCGTAATGAGAGCAACATGCGGACAAACCAGTTTGACCAGAGGGCGAATTTCATCTCTATGATTCATACCAATTTCAAAGATACCATAATCACTCTCCATAGGCATCCGCGCTAAAGTGAGTGGAACCCCCCAGCAATTGTTTAAAGAAGCGAGATTCGCATGAACATTCCCAGCAGTTGCAAGAGCTTGTTTCAAAGCTTCTTTTGTCGTTGTTTTTCCCACTGATCCTGTTACCGCGATAATCTTAGCTCTTGAACGTTTGCGTGCAGCTTGTGCAAGTTGTTCTAAGGCTTGCAAAACATCAGGAACAACAATGAGTGGAGCCGATATCTTTTTCATATCCCTCAAACGGTGTTCCGCAACGATAAGAACGCCTGCACCTCGTTCATAAGCTTGCGCAGCAAAATCATGACCATCAAGATGATGCCCCTTAATGCAGAAAAAAACATCCCCTTCCGCAAGAGTACGGCTATCAATGGAAACCCCAGAAAAAGTTTCTGGCATGCTTCCCATTACAACACCATTAATTGCAGCAACAAGTGCTTGCTTATCCCATAAAGCTGTCATTTCTTTCGGTCCTCTAAAGCTTCTATCGCTTTCAGACGATCTGAAAAAGGATAAGTTGTCTGCCCTATAATTTGGCCATCCTCATGACCTTTTCCAGCAATGATTAATGTGTCACCAACTTTCAAAAGCTCCACCGCGTAAGAAATAGCCTCACCACGATCTGCTATCTCTATTGCTGTTGGCACCGCCTGTAAAATATCCTTGCGTATTTTTTCTGGCATTTCTGTGCGAGGATTATCATCCGTTACAATAACAATGTCCGCTTTATCCGCCGCAATTTTTCCCATCAAAGGTCTTTTTCCTTGATCACGATCTCCTCCACAACCAAAAACAACGATCAAGCGCCCTTGCGTAAAGGGACGAACAGAAAGCAAAACCTGCTCCAAAGCTTCTGGTTTATGGGCATAATCAATATAAACAAGCGCATTATTTTCTGTCTTTCCCACAAACTCTAATCGCCCAGGTGCCCCCTGCAAAGTTTCAAGCGCAGAAAAAACCTTACGAGGTGAAGCACCCGTTGCAATTGCTAACCCCGCTGCCATAAGCGCATTGGCTACCTGAAAATCTCCAGCTAAAGGCAAAACAAATGTATAAATATTGTTTTCCACACGACACTCAATACACTGTTTTGAGCGTTGATGTTCAACACGATTAATCGTGATAAATTGCCCCTTACGACCAATTGTCAAAACACGGCGACGCGCTTGTGTGACAACATCAATAACCTTTTGTGAATAGACATCATCAGCAAAAATCAAAGCAGGAGCAGATACAGGCAAAAGTGTATCAAATAACCTCATTTTAGCCCGCAAATAATCCTCTACCCCCGTGTGATAATCCATGTGATCTCGCCCTAAATTGGTGAAGGCACCAGCCGTTAAACGGACTCCATCAAGTCGCCCTTGATCAAGCCCATGCGAAGAAGCTTCAAGAGCTGCATGTGTCACACCTTCATGAGAAATTTCATAAAGAAGACGGTGCAAGACGACCGGATCAGGTGTTGTGAGAGAACCATAAACATTCCGTTTAGGAGAAACAACACCAACCGTTCCTATACTCGCAGCACAAAATCCAACATAAGTCCAAATTTGCCGAAGAAAAGAGACAACAGATGTTTTACCACTTGTACCAGTCACAGCAACGACCGTTTCAGGCTGAGAACCGTAAAAACGTGCAGCTGCCAACGCTAAACTATGACGAACATTAGAAACACGTAAAATGGGAACAGATAAATCCTCAAGAACAGCATGACAATCTGTAACGATTGCTCGTGCACCACGCTTTATCGCATCATCTATATAGTGTCTTCCATCACTTTTTTTTCCTTGAACAGCAACAAAAACATAGCCTGGCAAAACTTGTCGAGAATCCGCACTTATTCCTGTTATTTCTATTGAAGAAAGACTTTCATCTTCAACGCATTCTGTAAAAACTGTTCCCAACAACATGATAACGCACCTTTATATTCATTTTACCGTTGTTTAACGAAACTTGAATTGCTCTTTTTACTTAAAAGAGGCTCATATTCTTTTTTAAAATCGGGTTGTACACCAAGAAAACTAGCTGTGCGACGAACAATATTAGCAAGCATTGGTCCAGCATTCATCCCCGCTGTTGCTGAACGCTGTCCCTCAGCAGGCTTTGGTTCATCAATAATTGTTAAAACAACATAAGCAGGATCCTCAATAGGAAAAGCAGCAAGAAAACTATTAAAATTTTTTGTTTTAGAATATTTTCCATTTTCAACTTTTTCAGCTGTTCCTGTCTTACCACCTACACGATAACCTTCAACTTTTGCATTACGTCCAGAACCAATATCACTATTTAATTTATAAAGGTAACGCATATTTTGACTTGTTTTAGCCTGCAAAACCCGTTTTGCATGGTGCAAAGTTTGTTCTTTTGGCCGTTTTAAAAATGTCGGAGCAATTAACCAACCACCATTCATTAAAGCAGCAGCCCCGACAGCTGTTTGCAAGGGTGTTGTTGCCATACCATGCCCAAAAGAAATCGTCATAGAATGGATATCCTTCCAATGATTTGGCACAATAGGGTGGGCAACTTCAGGCAACTCTGTTGTGAGACGATCCAGTAATCCAAGTTTTTGCAAAAAACCACGATGTTTATCAATCCCTATCGCCAACGCCTCTTTAGCAGAACCAATATTAGAAGAATAAATAAAAACCTCCCATAACGTTAAGGGTCGATTTTTTCCATGAAAATCATGAATAGTATAGCCACTACTTGCTTTTATTGGCTTTGAAGCATCAATAATACTGTTTAAATGAAAAATATCGGAATCAAGAGCCATAGCGGTCGTAAAACTTTTAATGATCGATCCCATTTCAAAAGCTCCTGCCGTCATCCGATTGAGACGATCACTTTTTAAAGCTTCAACAGGATTTCCAGGATCAAAGTCTGGTAGTGATGCCAAAGCCAAAACTTCCCCCGTATGTATATTTAAAATAACAGCTCCTGCAGCAATTGCCTTATAACGCTTCATAGCCTGAATAAGTTCATCATGAACAATTGACTGAACACGCACATCAATCGAAAGCTGAACTTGTTTTAATGATTCTTCCATGGCAAGACCAGCGGCACGCAAAGCACTCAGCCCCGCATCATCAATGTATTTTTCCATACCTGCAATGCCCTGATTATCAACATTCACCATACCGAGAATATGAGAAGTTACAGGTCCATCAGGATAAAAACGACGAATTTCAGTCCGAAAACCAATTCCTGGTATACCAAGAGCCATAATTTGCGTCTTCTGCATTGGTGTTAACCCACGCTGTATCCAAGAAAAACCAGATTTTCTTTTTAAGCGCTTATAGGTTTCCTGCCAATTAAGATCAGGCAAAACTGTTGAGAGCAATTCAATTGTTTCATCCACATCAATAATACGCCGTGGCTCAGCAAAAAGTGAATAAGTTTTAATATCTGTTGCCAATAAACGACCATTACGATCAACGATATCAGGCCGTGCCATCAATTGAAGTATTCCTGGCCCCTTTGCTTCTTCAATCTGTCCACCTTCCAACCCATAAGAAATAAGGCAAGCCCCCATGATTCCATATAAAATTAAAAAGCAGAACAACGAAAAAAGCAAACGTGGACGACTAGAATAGGGACGACGAACAGAAACATTATGATTATTCAACGAATTCTTTAAACGCTTTTTCTTCTGTGAGAATAAAAAAGTCGATTTCATTACTGCGCGCCTTTTTGGACAACACTATTGATCTGAGAAGCTCGATTATTTGTCAAAATATCCTGATTATCTTCCAAGATATTTTGTTTAATCACTTCTTCAATTTGATCATGTACCTGTACCGGAATGTCTTTAAACTCCACGATTTGACGCGGCTGTATAACCTCTAACCCAAGTTCTTTCTGATAACGTTTCGCAAGTTTTTGCATGCGTGAAGGCCTTATCATCACAGCCCACTCAGCATGAAGCAAACTTACCGTATTTTTTGCTGCAGCAATTTCATGCTCAAGATGAAGAACTTCGTTCATTCGTTTTTGAACATCATATTTTACCTTATAAGTAAGTCCTGCCATACAAATCATAATCAACACTAAAATCATATCAAATGTACGAAAAACTGTCATTTTTTGCTGCCTTCAAAACTGGCAATCTCTGCTAAACCAAATAATTTCATATCTGCTGCAAGAGCCTCTGCTTCAGTCCGTACACCAATACGCAACCTCGCAGAACGTGAACGAGGATTTTTCTGTAACTCCTCTTTAGTTGCCGTGATCCCACCTTTAAACAAAGGAAAAAATGTTGCTGGAGCAGCCTTCATTTCAGGCAGATAGCGTGATCTCATACATTCTCCAGAACGAGCCGAAAAAAATCTTTTGACCATACGATCTTCAAGAGAATGAAAACTGACAACCCCCAAACGGCCTCCAGCTTTTAAAACGCGTTCAGCAGCAAATAAACCACATGCCAATTCACCAATTTCATCATTAACATAGATACGAAGAGCCTGAAATACACGTGTTGCTGGATGAATACGATCTCCCGGTTTACGTCCTATCAACGCTTCGATAGCATACGCCAAATCACCTGTACGCAAAAAAGGCTGTACAACACGACGCTTTTCAATCATCCGTGCAATTCGCCCCGCATAACGCTCTTCTCCTAATATCTTAAAAATACGTGCCAAATCCCTTGCTTTTAAATGATTGACAACATCGCTGGCTGTAAAACCAGTCTGAGCCATTCGCATGTCCAATGGACCATCTTTTTGAAAAGAAAAACCTCTTTCTGCTTCATCCAGCTGCATTGAAGAGACACCAATATCCAAAATAACTGCATCCACCTTCTCTTCAACGACACGATCGAGCTGTGAAAATGCCATATGGACCAAACGAAGACGTGGAAAAAATTCTTCAACAAGCGATTGTCCTGCACTGATAGCATGAGGATCACGATCAAGAGCGATCACCTGTGCCCCTGCCTTTAACAAAGCGCGCGTGTAACCACCAGCACCAAAGGTGCCATCAATTACTTTTGCTCCAACCAATGGCATAAGCCCAGTCAAAACTGGCTGCAACAACACTGGAATATGGCGTTCAGCTCTTTGATCCTGATTTATCAAAATAATCCGTCTTGAAGTTATGCTGTCTCAAATCAACAGCTCTCTCATGGCAACTGATCTTAGAATAACCTAGCCTTCAACTTTCATATTAATCACAATGAACGAAAAAACTAAAGTTATCCCAAAACAGATCCTAACGCATTATACTTAAAGAAATGTTATAATTTTTTAAAACACTCTTTGCTCAAGTGTCCATTTCAAACACATAGACTCCATAAAAGATCATATATAATTGATCTTATAAAATATCGCGTATCATCATGAAATATCAGTCGGCCTATAAGCCGGGTTCTGTAGAGTAAAGCTTACACTTTACATGGCAACCATTCATCTGGGACGGATGTTACCATCCGCCTCGTGCAACCTACCCGAATGACTCGCCCGGAAATCGGCTGCAAATTAAATTTTGCACGTCATTTCTATTTGGTCTTGCTCCCGGTGGGGTTTACCTTGCCACATTCATTACTGAATGCGCGGTGGGCTCTTACTCCACCCTTTCACCCTTACCTATAAAAATAGGCGGTTTACTTTCTGTGGCACTTTCCCTAGGGTCACCCCCGCCGGGTGTTACCCGGCACCGTCTTTCCATGGAGCCCGGACTTTCCTCACCTGCCATATTTCAGCATCAGACAAGCGCGGCTGCCCAGCCGACTGACGCATTAATTTATAAAACATTTTCTGCTCAATGAAAATAGCATCTTAAAATATTTTATGACAAACCTCTCTCAACAGATGTTTTTATTTTAATGAAGCCAGATAAGTTTTCACTTTTGCGCAATATTTCGCCGAAATGGAATTCATTTTTTTTGCAGCATGACCTGCGTTATATTTAAGGATTGTACCACACGTACTTCCACCACTGAGTTTATACGCCCGTGCCAAATAACGCATACCATATTCAAGATTGGTCGCAGGATCGTACAAATCCTGTACAGAACCACTAAAGCCCAACCCTCGTGCCGTAGAGGGTTTAATTTGCATCAAACCTATTTCGCCAGCAGCCCCCTTTATACCTGCCTTATAATTACTTTCAACTTTTACAACAGCATGTGCTAAATTAACGGGAACATTATATTTATTCGCAAGTTTCTGAATAAGAAACTCATAAGGGCGATCAGGAATCTTAGGAGCAACAATCACTGAGGCTTCTCCTGATTCCGAAACATTTAAGACACTATGAGTCCAACTTATGTCAAATACAAAAAATACAGCACACGCTGTATTTAACAAGATTTTCAAAAATTGCATTTTCTTTCTCTTCACTCAAACATTCTCAAATTCTAGCCGCAAGTAATTTGCAAACGTATTATACAAAAAAAGAAAGCAAAAGAACGGCTTGAAAAAGGAAAGAGTAAGACAATTTCAAGATAAAATCATGTAACAAAAGAATATCTCTTTATTCACAAATCATAGATTTCTCTATATCATAAAATAAAAAAATAAAGAAACTATGGTTAATCTTATAGCGTATTAAATAAAATGATATAATCTATAAATTGCTGCTATCGCTATTGTATCACTTAATTTTTATATTAAAAAAATAGCATCTTAACTAGATGTAATATTTTTTACATAAGATTATTAATTTTTTTATTGGGATCAATCCCACAAAGTAAGAGAGACAAGAGCATCTTTTTACCGAAGATGCTCAATATCAAGAAAGTTTCATAAAAATATAAACCGCTATCAACGCTTCTCTCTGGTTAAAACACCCACAGCACTCTTTATATCCGATAAAACCTCAACAAATCACAAAACAAATCCCCCCATTATCGCACATAAAAAATTCATAAATATACTAAAACCATCATACTCTTTACCAATTCAAAATATTGCAACAGACTTTTAGCTCTCAAGATGTCTCAAAGAAGCTTTTTAATTCCTTTTTAAAAGAGCTGTTATCCACACAGTCCTCCCACTGGTAGTGTACTAGAAACTAATTTTGATTTTTTCACCATGAATAAATTTAAAATGAGAAAATTTTACAATTCTTAAGATTCTTATTCAATATAATAATGATAATTTATCATTATAAAACAATATACTAAAGAAGTTACATCCGTCTTTGTCTCTACAATAAAGCCTAACAATTACTTGTGTCTGTTTTTTTGAAAAATGTTAGAAAACTCAATACCCCCAAAGCCTTTTTAAATAAAAATAGACCTCTCACCTTCATTCAAATATTTTTTCTTTGTCACAGACTATCACCTTATCAGCCTTGCACTTCATTTTCAGAAATCATACAAGTGGATAAATATCCTAAAATCCGTAGAACAAAGAAAGCTTAAATCCTTTTAAAAAATTTTATTTTCTCATATCAAATAAAAAAATAACTGGCATATAAAATGCGATTAACGTATTTTATTATAGTCAATACTGCTTTTGTCATTGTAGCGATTGATAATGCAATTAACTTGACCAATACCCTTGATAGATTTTCTATCTCTCCTGTAATGATTGCAACATTACCGTTATACTCCGACTGCACACCTTTTGAGTAAGATAAATTTGTTAATTATCTTACAAATTGATTATCTCCTCGCACTTTTCAAAACTTCACGAAAAGCTCTTTCTCCTTTAAAACCCAAAAGCGCAATTAAAAAATAGCTAAAAATAAGCATTAGCAATGGAAGGACGAGAAATCGCTTTTGAGAGAGCCATAGCAACAGTTTCACCAGATTTTTGAGCCTGCTCACGACTCTGACCACTTTTAGCAGCAAGCGCAATTACATCACGACGCAGCTGCGCAATAAACAACTCTTGCTGTTGAGGGTCCATCTTAGAAAGATGCTTGATAATATCTGGAAAAGACACGGACAATCTCTCTAACAACTCCTCCTCTGTTACATCAAGCTTCTGAGAAGAAAAAGAAGAACGACCGGAAAAAAACTGATAAACAACACCACTTCGAGAAGCAAAAAAGACAGCGCCAAAAATAAAAAATACGAATAAAATAAAAATAATACGATGCGAAAAAGATCCCATTATCTCTTACCTAAAGATCACAGAATACAAACATAGATTCCTTTTATGATTCCCCTTATAGCATTCAACAATGCCTCAATAAAGAAAAATCAAATTATTAAAAATGAATACGCTAACACTCTCCGCCCAATAAGACCCACCCCTCTATGTATTTAGGTACTATAGGCGAAACAATAACAGATCTTACACTTCCCCCCTAATAACACTTTACATTTCCTAAAATAATTACAAAAAGCCTGACTGAGGGAATCCTCAGTCAGGCCAGACAATCTAGGGGATCCACGCGGGGGGGGGGGAGGAGGTTCCCCGATTGTCCTCTTACATCAACCACTAAGATAGCCGATGCAATATTCTTGCTATGGAATAAAATTTTTTAAACAACAAGAAATTCTTATCATCTTCTACGCAAAAAAACATAAAAGAATTATAAATTATTTAAAAATGTTTAAATTTAGGCAAAAAAAGTTCAAAATGACCCAATTTGAAGCAATTTTATTTCTAGAAGCACCAATTAGAATCTACGATCATTATAACTTTTAAATAGTTTCTTTCATAACTCTGATGATCATAATTTAAAAAAAACAGTAATTTCTACGTATCCACCCTATAAAAATCAAACTACGTAAAAGTAGAATCATTTTTCCAACAGCAATCACCACAAAAAGAAAAACGTAGATTTTTAAAATCTTACACAAATAACCGTAAAAAATGAAAAACATCTTCTTGCAAGAAATCTATGAATTATTCATATAAAACAATAAATTAGAGAAATAAAATCTTATCTATTTTTATAAAAAATTGCTGTAAATGATCATTAAAATATTGTTACATCCCTCATGTAAAAATCAATGAAGAATTTAAACTGCTTAATCTTATGAAAAAATGAGAACTCTGAAGGTATTTGTTTCGAATCACGCCCCATCGTCATTCCAAATAACGATAAATCATTTTACAATAACCAACAGTCTCTAACGCATTTTAACATAACAAACCGAAATCAATGCAGACATTTTCTCTTAATCTCTATCATTTAAATGATCCCGTAAAATAATACACACAGTAGTTTCTGTGATAAAAAATTGTATAGTCTGTTCTTCTAACGTAAACAATTCATTGATTTACAATCATAACTCATCATTTACAATTTACATGAGAGATCTCAAGAACGTAAGGTTCCCTTATTTTCAATCTTCGTCTATTGAGTCAATGAATAGCCATACTATCGCACATCACAAACAAGAAGAAGCGTATGAATAAAAAACATAAAACGATAATGCCGGCTTACAACTTTCACTTAAACTAAAGACGATGGTGCCCTATCAATTTTACGCTATACCCACGGACTGCGTCATAAGATGAGCGGCAAACATAAAAAGAAAGAAAATACGTTTGGCAAGAACAATGGACTTATTTAATAACCTTCATAACTTCTCATGATAAAGAGATACGAAACTTTAGTGTAATATCACGCTTTTCTTTCCTACTTTCAGCCACGGACTATCCATAGATCATCGCCGATCTTATTTTTATGAATATAATGCAAAACACATAGATGAACACCATATATGAATGCTTATAGGAAGAAATAAACGTAAAGCCAGATGCGTTATTATAACCGTTGTTGTACAAAATGTTTTTAAAATTCAGAATATCACTCCAATCCATTACCAATTTATGAGTAATTTTATGGCGTCATCTACCAAGCTTTTACTTTTTCTATTACTTGTAAATCAACACCTGCTCTAAACATAACAATATGTTTGAAATAAAGATTAGAGAAAATGAGAGCCATGTGAAAAATCCTAGCTTTTATATGCCCAATTAGAGTAAAAATATTTACGTCTGTTTGAGAAATCTTAAAAAGCCATCATTCATTTTGGAAGAAACATAAAATCCCAAAGATAAAACTATTGCTATCTTTACCATCCCCTTCATTTGCCTTTACGACTTTCAAACACGCTCATAACGCTGTATTTTAAATAATGAAAATCATGCATTGTCTCACCTTTTTACTTTTTCGTCTTTTTAGAGCATCTTTTTGCACTCCTCACTAAAAGTTCCAAGGCATTTCTTATCTAAGAACCTGTTTTAAAGAAATATTTTAAGATCTATTAGGCACACCACCTTTGACATTTATGAAGGTATGAGCCTTCACTATATTATATTGTGCGGCATTATATCATATTGCAGCCGCAAAGATGTATTTTCTTTTACAAACGGTATCATTAAGATAAATACCTTCTTTTGTAACAGACAAACAGACTCTTTTAGATTCTGAAACAGGAAATTTGAAATGAAAAAATATTCCTGTATTCAAACCTCTCATTGAGTCTAAAAAAATCAATGATCTTTTAAAATCAATATATTGGCTAATAACATAAATATGATATCAAGACACCTTAAATAATGTCCTCATAGGCTTAACTCTATAAAAAGTGCTTTCATTATACAGCCTACACGCCGCTATAAAACACCAATACTCCCATATAAAAACATAATACAAATGTAAAAAACAATAGCTTATCAATGATTGAATAAAGTTTTATCTCTACGCTATTCCTTGAGAAAAATCAGAGAATAAAGCACGTTAACAAACGCGATTTATGCAAAATCTACTTGTTTATCTTTGATATCGTCAACCAATAAACGCGGATCACGAGCAAGCCAAAGCGTAACCATACCCTCCTCACTGTTTTCATTTTGTATAGGAGTAAGACAAACCGTTTGTTCTAGAACAAGTCCCGCATTTTTAAGCCATTGTTCTATTTGTAAAGCCGAAAATCCAAGACGCATATGCGCTTGATCGGAATATGAAGGCTCAATTTCATGATAACCAAAATCCACAATCAATAAACGGCCATGAGGACGCAAAACTCTTGATATTTCATGAAGGAATATTTCAGGATTTTCAAGAAAATGTAAAACCCAATGAAGAATAACTAAATCAAAAGTTGTATCTCCAACAGACAAGTGCAAAACATTGCTATCAAGCACGACTTCAACCGCATGCGTATAAAGATTAGAAAACAATTTTAAGATAGAGCCTCCACCTCTTCCAATATTCAGCATCGTCTGAAATGGTTTATCGCCAATGATTTCAAGTAAAGCGTTTTCTACACCCTGATCTGCCATATAGGATGACCGTAATACATCCCATTGCAACGTATTTTGTAAGAAATGCTTCTTCCTCGTTTTTTGACGCTGCTTTTTGACATCCTTCAAACGTTCTAAATCATGCGCTAACAACACATCATGCTTTGGCAAAGCCGAAAGAACACCCATCACAATGTCTTTACCCCAAAAATCATGACAAAGCTTAAAATAAAGGCTATCTCCCTTCTGATAACGCTCAATCAATCGAGCTTCGTACAAGAAACGTAAATATCGTGATATACACGCTTGCGACTGATCAAGAATAAAAATAAAATCAGGAATTGTTAAATCTTCATGACGCAAGAGCGTAAGAACACGTAAATGGCTTACTTCTGCGACCGCTTTCAGCAGCACAATCATTGCATCTAAACTTGCACTTTTTTGCATAATTATCCCCTAAACATTCCTATAAACATTTGTTTATAGGAAAAAAAGTCAAGCATACAACGCATATTCTCATCTATTTTGTTCTCTCTATTTTATCATACTATGAAAAAAATAGGCTAATGTAAAAAACGAACAGATCTTATCTCCCTGCAGCTCGTTATAATGAGAATGCATTGATTTATAATAATAATTCATTCATTGTTAACTTGAATAAAAAACCGGAATACCGTAAATTTTTCTCATTTCAAATCTATTCATGATAAATCAATCCAAATCATTCTCTTACAGCTCATAAACGGAGGGGACATATGGATAAAAATATCTTTTATACCCACCTCAAAACAAGAACTGCATACCATTGAGAAAAAATAAATAACATGATAGTGCCAGCTTGCATTTTTATTAAGTAAAGATAATAATGCTCAATGACCAGAGCATTCGTAGAAATAGTACTATACTCTTCATCCCCTCCTTTTCATTGCAATTTTACAAGCAATAACCGGTTATATATCATGAGTAGAATAACCCTATTTAGGTCATAATTTCATAAAGTGTCTCTTACTCTTTGTTTAATGAATAAAAACTCACACAGAGTACACACACTTTATTTATGAAATAACAAACGCAATAAAGTACACTATTATTCCAACAAAGTTGAGATAAGAAAAAAATTTCTAGCGTGTAAGAGGTTTATAATTTGCATGCTTAGGATTAAGAGATTCCGCCCCAAGACGACGAACTTTATCAGCCTCATATTCAGCAAAATTACCTTCAAACCATTCTACATGACCATCACCTTCAAAGGCTAAAATATGTGTTGCCAATCGATCAAGAAACATACGATCATGCGATATGATAACTGCACAACCAGCAAAATTTTCCAATGCATCTTCCAATGCACCTAATGTTTCAGTATCAAGATCATTTGTCGGTTCATCAAGAAGAAGCACATTCCCCCCCTCTTTTAGAAGTTTCGCCAAATGTACGCGATTGCGCTGCCCTCCTGATAAATTTGCCACCTTCTGCTGCTGATCTGCCCCCTTGAAATTAAAAGCCCCGCAATAAGCGCGGCTATTCATCTCATATTTACCTAATTTAATAATGTCATTTCCACCAGAAATTTCCTCCCAAACAGTTTTATCTCCCACCAAAGAATCGCGACTCTGATCCACATAACTCATGTGAACTGTTTCACCGATACGTATTTGACCTGAATCGGGCTGTTCCTGTCCCGTCAACATTTTAAACAAGGTCGACTTTCCCATACCATTGGCCCCAATAACGCCGACAATGCCACCAGCAGGAAGTTTAAAAGAAAGAGAATCAATCAATACACGTTCACCATAAGCTTTAGAGAGATTATCAACCTCAATAACAACCTGTCCTAATCTTTCTCCAATAGGAATAATAATTTGTGCCTCTCCAGGACGGCGCTCACGTGCTGCTTGAACCAACTCATCATAAGCCTTAATCCGAGCTTTTGACTTTGCTTGTCGCCCCTTTGGACTAGAAGCGATCCATTCTTGCTCACGTGATAAAGCACGTTGACGCGCTGCCTCTTCACGGCCTTCTTGAGCCAAACGCTTGGCTTTAGCCCCCAAATAAGCAGAATAGTTCCCCTCATAAGGAATACCTCTACCGCGATCTAACTCTAAAATCCAACCCGTTACATTGTCGAGAAAATAACGATCATGGGTTATCAAAAGCACAGCCCCTGGATATTCACGTAGATGCCTCTCAAGCCAAGCCGTCGTTTCAGCATCTAAATGGTTTGTCGGTTCATCCAAAAGTAATAAATCAGGTTTTGACAAAAGCAATTTACAAAGTGCAACACGCCGCTTCTCACCACCCGAAAGTTTTGTTACATCCCCATCGGCTGGCGGACAACCAAGAGCAGCCATAGCCATTTCCACTTGACTTTCTAAATCCCAAAGATTCTGACTGTCAATAATGTCCTGAAGCTGTGCACTTTCATCAGCCGTTTCCTCGCTATAATTCATCATCAATTCGTTATAACGCTCAAGAATTTCCTGTTTATCTGCAACACCTTCCATTACATTGCCACGCACATCTTTGCTCGCATCAAGCAAAGGTTCTTGTGGTAGATAACCACAGCGTGCTCCTTCAGAAATCCATGCTTCTCCCGTATATTCCTTATCTAGCCCAGCCATAATACGTAAAATAGTTGACTTCCCCGCACCATTTGGCCCTAAAATACCGATCTTTGCATCTGGATAAAAAGACAAATGAATATTTTCTAGAACTTTTTTATTGCCGTAAGACTTGTTAAGCCCAGCCATATGATAGATAAATTGACGTGCCATAAATTTCTCTTTATATTGTGCGATATTAAAGATTAGGATTTTGAAAAAACTGCTTTTGCTTTTTGAAACTGTACAGTAAATAGCACTTACATCGTATCAAAAGCTTTTCGCTTTATATTGGTACATTTTTTCTAATCTCACAAGCCCCAGTATGGTCCTGAATGCAAAAAAACATCTCCCTAAAAAGCAAAAAGCAAATCTTTTTAGCTGTACCTGAAACCTGTTATCAAACATTACCTCTCTTTTCCATACCAGATATAACATTGTATTTTTATCGTATTAAACCAACTTATCAATGTAATATGGTACCACAAAGAAAAGCAATTCTCTATGCGCCTTCTTTTCTCGCTTTATGGGCTTTATATTACGCAGTAAAAAATCCTTCTCTTTTTTCATCGATTTTTTGCTACGGAAAGCAATGGACTTCACCCCTTGCCTTGATATGGCTTAAATTACGTTTACAAAACGACCGCCGCCTTATGGGATCTGACGTCCCAAGCCCAATGATCATGAAAGCTTTGCATCAACACGTAGCAACAAATGAATACAGTGCACTTCCCATTGGTACGTGGTTACAATTCGTAAAAAATTATAAAACCAATTGTAAAAACTTATCCATCCCCCTCTTTTGGCTTGATAATTATAAAAATAATATCAATATCCAGCACATCATTTCAAAACTTCAAGACGACATATAGCTTTTTAAAAATACGATAAAAGCTCATCTCGTATAGGAATATATTTATGGAAAAAAAAGCCTTAATCGTCATTGATGTTCAAAATGACTTCTTACTAGGTGGAGCACTTGCCGTACCACAAGGTGATGCTATTTTACCCGCCGTCAATAATCTCATAAATCATTTTGACCACGTTATCTTAACCCAAGACTGGCATCCCAAAAACCATTGCAGCTTTGCTTCCTGCTATCCTGAAAAAAAGCCCTATGATACAGTCATTCTTGACTATGGTCCTCAAATACTTTGGCCTGATCATTGCATACGAGGAACACAAGGAGCAGAATTCCATCCATCTCTTAGAGTAGAAAAGGCACAACTTATCCTTAGAAAAGGCTATAATCAAAAAATGGATAGCTATTCTGCTTTTCTTGAAAATGATCAAAAAACACCAACAGGTTTACAAGTTTATCTCAAAGAACATGGTTTTACTAAGCTCATTATGTGTGGCTTAGCAACTGATTTTTGTGTCGGATTTTCTGCTCTTCACGCTATGCAATGCGGTTTTAAAGTCAGTGTTTCATTAAATGCCTGTGCTGGTATTGATGTAAACGGATCACTAAACACTATGCTTAAAACGATGAACGAAGCTGGTATAGAACTTTTAATGGTCTCTTAAAATATCCTTCTCTAATCTACCATTATAATACACTGATTTATAAAGGATAAATTATTTTACACATATTTAAGTAAGAGTCCAGAATATCGTAAATTCTCTCATTTCAAACCTGTTTCAAAAACATTCTCTTACACGTTACAAAGAGAATCAATGTATGAATAAATCATTCAAAAAAACAGTAAGAATGCTTCTTATGCCCCATTAAATGCAAGAGCTTGTCATAATATTGAAAGCTGATAAAAAGTATAACATCAACTTTCTGTCTTATATTTAGGTCAAAAAGTATCCTAGAGATTGTACATTATTCCCTTCATGGGTAGTATCATGCAATGAACTCAACTTTAAAAAAACGCAAATAAGCAATAAAATAGTATTTTATTTTGCATGAAAGACCTCTTTTTACTCAAAGATATGCGATCAACAAAAGCGTGAAAATCTCCATTACTTAGACACAACATGTTTATACAATTGACGATTCTTAAAACGAATCGAAGAATATAATGCCATTCCAATAATACAGATTCCCACAAGTCCTGTTAAAACTTCAGGAACCGATATAATCGTTTGCAGATACATAATCACTGCAAGAACTAGAATTGCATAAAAAGCACCATGCTCTAAATAACGATAATGCAATAATGTTCCCGATTCAACCAACATAATTGTCATAGAACGAACGTAAAATGCACCGATACCAAGACCTATCGCAATAATAAAAAGGTTATGTGAAAAGGCAAAAGCACCAACCACGCCATCGAAAGAAAAACTAGCATCAAGAACTTCTAAATAAAGAAACGACCCTACTCCCCCGTGAGCTACTGTTGTTAAAGTCTTTTGAGGAGTGTCCAAGAGATGACCAACAACTTCAACACCGATAAAGGTCAAAAGTCCATAAAGGGCTGCCAATAAAAAAGTTATTTTATTTTCTGCGTCAATCTGACCTGAAACAAATAAGATCAAAATCAAAACAATTGCAATATCAATTCCAACAAGCGCCCCAAACTTTTGAGCAGGTCTCTCTATAACATTAAGCCAATGCACCTCTTTTTCAGAATCAAAAAAATATTTTAAGCCAACCATCATAAGGAAAGTTCCTCCAAAAGCAGCAATCCCCATATGCGCATCGGTTAAAACTTCAGCATATCGATGTGGTTCCCATATCGCTAATTTGACTGCCGCAATTGGATTAATCCCAACAGCAACGACAACCACCAATAATGGAAAAACAATTCGCATCCCAAATACAGCTATCAAAATGCCCCATATAAGAAAACGACGACGCCACAATGGACTCATTCTACTAAGAACACGCGCATTGATAATAGAATTATCAAAAGATAAAGAAATTTCCAAAATTCCCAAAACAACGCAAATAAAAAAATATTTAAGAAAACCAGTAATACTTTCCGTTTCAAACCAACCAATAACCCCTCCTAAAAAGACACCAATAATCGTGAAAAAAAAAGCAAACCCAAAATAGCGTAATAGGGCCATGATCATTCCTCAAAGTTTATTTTCTACTTCATCTAAAGCACACCCAGTACAAATCCAAAGTTTGCATCTCTTTAAAGTTGCATCTATTAATGCAGAGGTGTATAGAATATATATGGTAAAGTTACATGAAAATTCTCTCAAAAAAAGCAAGAGACAAATGTAGCAAACAAGGAATTTTGTTTTGAAGTGAATATCAATTGTCAATACAATAAGTGAAAGATTGCTTTCTATCCACGAAAATAAAAAAATAAAAAGAAATTAAAGCTATAATATTGACATTATATCATAGAATATTAATACATAGTGTGCTTTTATTATTTAATGATTTATACCATGATGATTTACCGAGGGAGATAATTCGTGGCACGTCCTGAAACTGAATCAAAAACCATATTTGGAAAACGTTTACGTTATGTACGTCTTGCTTTAGGCGATCCATCACGTGAAACCTTAGCTAAAAGTTTTAGCATGACAAAAAATTCCATTGCTTTTTATGAGCGTGGAGAGAGAGAACCCAATCTTAGTGTCTTACAAACATACCGCACGTTATACGGTGTCAATATTAATTGGCTTTTAACTGGACAAGGAAAAATGTTTGACACCGAATATACAAAAGGTGATTTTGATTGGAATTATTTTATTAAAAAAATCGAGGGACTGGAAGAAACACTTGCCGATAGTGATCGTAACGAAAAACTAAATCAAGAAAAAATCGACAGTTCTTATGAAAAATTGCAGCAATATTTGTCAAGACAAGGTTTATCAAATAGTTTTAACCCTAAAACTACAACCTCTCTTATCGATATGAAAGCTAAAATGGCCAATTCTTACACCCTTAGCTTATTCATTGATTTACTCATTCGAAGCGTATCCCAAAAAGAGGTTATAGCTAATCAATAAACGTCTATTTCAAAAGAAAAAACAAGAAATGATTAAACTCTACCAGTATGGAGAAAAGTGTTTTTACTTTATCCGTGCTGGTGAAATTTTGTATAATTTATAAATTTTGTTTCTGTAACGACAATAAAAATATTTGCGTTGTAAGTGAAAGTATAGTGTCTTTAACTTAAAAAAATAATTTTATAGTATAAAATTCTCATTCATATCTTATTGACAAGAAATTTTTTCTTGTTAAAAGAATAATAGCTCTCATAGAAATTATTTTTTTAAGTCAGAAAATTTAAGGGGAATATATTGACGACTTCCTATAGAGACATACATTAATGTTTACAAACGGATTAGTTAAATATTTATCCTGAAAATTATCAGCTATTTTATGAGGTGAGAAACATGTATTTTGAGGTGTTTCAAGGAGTTCACAATCAATGGTACTGGCGTTTAATCTCAAGAGATGCACAAAAAATTGCTTTTTCTAGTAAAGGCTATCCAACAAAACAAGATATCCTAATCAATATTGAGCAAATAAAAGAAGTTACACATAAGGCTCTTATTAGAGAACTACAATCCTAACGTTCTTTACCATTAAAACAAGCGTTTATTTTGTATAATGGTATGTTGAGTTATTTTTGTGACAAATGAACAGTGATTGTTTTTCCCTCAATGGGAGGGTGTTTTTTGTATTATTTCTGACGCTTACAAATAACAGTCATATTCTTACAGATTATGTGTTTATTTTCAATCACACACAAATCTCTATAGCCTTTATCAAAAAGAAAATCTCTTAAGTCTTGTATTTTTCATAAAAAATAAACGCACATGAAGAGAAGATAAACATCAATGAGAGATATAATTACTCTACAAGATATTAATATCTTTTACGTTCATATTCCTCTTCTGTATCTGATAATCATAACTGACTTACCCATTTCATCTTCATAAAAAGCAAATATCTCTTTCTTCCTATTATCATGCAATTTTTTATACCTATTAGCTGAAACTATCGTAGCATTTATACCTTACATCTAAAAGGAACGTGCAAAATTGTTTCCAGCAATAATATAAAATTTCTGGATTGTATAGACGCGCTTTTTAATAACCAGCCTACCTATAAACTGGTTTATCATCATAAACTCTTATTTTATGACCAACGACGCTCTGTCTTATAAACTTAAATGTTTTCATAAAATCAGAGTAAACTTGAATATTCTCTTCTAATACAATATCTCCATCAGCACCATAATTGGCTTCATTAAAGTTTATCTCTCTCGTCATTCCAATCTTCCTAACACATTTTCAAACCCTTTAATGCAAAATATGAATACAATCACTCTTTATCATCTTCAGATTTAAGCATTTTTTTATATTTCTTTTCATTTTTTTCATATTGCTTAATTTGTTTTTTCAGTTTTTCAATTGCTTGGTCACGTCTTTTAATCACCATACTTTGCTCTCTAATAGCTCTATCTCGTTCTTCAGTCATCTTCATAGAATCTCTTAAAAACTCATGCTTTATTCTTCTAGATTCCTCTTTTAAAATTTTCACTTGACTGCGATAATATAAAGAAAACCGAAATATAACCCCGCTGCACAACAAAACAACAACCATTGCTCCCAATAAAATTTCGTTTACACTCATTTGGATCTCCCTTAATTGTCGCTCAAGTGATCATCTTGACCAATTTATTTCATCCTCAATCAAAAAAAGAATGCAATAAATTGCATGTTCCAAGTGTGAACAATCACTCTCGGCATTCTTATTTTCTCCATTAAAGCATTGATCAATGGCGCAAACAAATCTCTGAAAGCGGCTAAATCTACACTCACACCAATTATTTGCGACACATTTATTGACACAAAATACAAAAAATAAGGAACGTCAAATAAAACTAACGACGCAATGCAATCATAAAAGCCTTGCCCAAATCGTTCCTATCTTCCTTTTTACGCCATGTGGAATGCGGCTATATGAAAGTTTTTCATTATTACAAAAATCTTCACTGTCACAAAGCACAGCATTTCTGTAAAATTTTGCCTTCCCACAAATTTTTACATCACCATAAACTAAAGCATCATTATAAACTCGAGCCTTTCTACAATCACGAGTATCACCATAAAATTCAATACATTGAACATTCAAAACTTGATCAAAAAAGACCGCATTAGCGTAAACATATGCATCTCCACTCATATTCAAATAACGATAAAGTTCTTATTTTTCATAAACATGCAAACTCTTACGAACAACTACACAACCATATGTTAATGCATTGTTATAAATAACAATATCATTGTAAACACAGACTTCATTATAAACCGCAGCATCATAAAAACACACTCATCCCCATAAGGGCATTGATCGAATGTATAATTCTACCAAACAACCACCTTTGTGGATCAGATTACCTTCCTGTTTAATAAAATATCCAAGATCACTTTTTTGATATTTCCCAATTTTTTAATGCATATATACGATATACCATCTGATAGTGATCTAATTTATTACAATAAAGGAGAAATCAATATTCTTTGCCTATGAATTTACATTTTTTCTACAGCCATTATCCTATCTCTTAAGGCTCTAAAGCTTCGTTATATTCACATACTACCTCAACGCAGAATTTTTTTTACAAATTCTGATGTTGGGGTATATCTTGATTTATAATGCTGCTACGTATACTATCACAGTGAAATCTCATAAACATACGAGTGTGTATCGCCCTTTCTGGTATACACATTTACTTTTTCACAACCGTGGAACTAAGCAACCATTTTTATTGATTCGAATCTGAAAGTGTATGGGGACATTTTGTTATTAGTTAAAAACAACTCTATATGCTTCCTTAGCGAAGAGCTACACATGGATATTTTCACGCTCCTTGTATCATATATTCTGGATTCGCAACGCAATATTAACGCTATAGCGTAAATATGTAAAGGTCTAAAAATGACAAAGACTGAAAAAGATTGGTTCCAACGCTTAGTTGAATTGATAAAAAGTGACGGACGAACAATGATTGAAATAAGCAGAGCTGCAGGCTGTGGACAAAATTACGTCCAACAAATGATAAATGGGGGAAAGAGGCCTTCTGTAGATAAACTCATGGCTATTTTGAACACACTGGGAAATGCTAGTGCCATATATGTAATAACTGGTTTCAACATCTCCGATGAAGATTTAAAACTCATAACTTTGATTTCGTCTGGAGATAAAAAGAAGATTGAAGCCTTAAATGTTCTGTTGAATGAGCAGAATCTGTAGAATTTTCTACTTTATCCAATATCGCTTGCTTTTGAGACGTCGATAAAGACTCCCATTTCACAATAATATCAGATAAAGTTGTTTCAAATTTTTTATCATTCTTCATAGTCATACTCCATGTAGTCAAACTATATAACGCTAAAGCGTTCAAATATATCTCATACCTTAGAAAAAAATATTTGCAATAGGCAGTATGGAAGCAATTGTGTACAAACTTATTTTACAAAATCAGATGAAGTTCTATTAGTCATGTACCATGGTGAAACAAAAGGCATCACACGATCCAGACCTTACTTATGAAAATTGGTATAATCTATCAAAAACGCGAATAATGTTACGCAGATCTTGCGATTCGGACCAATGAAAACTAATGTGAAAATATCCCTGAAGACACTCCTGAACTCTATATAAGAGAACACGAAAAAGCTTTTTGAAAAAATACATCACAATTTTATGCTACATAGCACTATCTATGTTTTTTAAACAATATTGCAAAGCAAGAATATAACAATGTTATAGGAATAAATTCTTATAAACAGAGCCACACTACCTAAAACTCTGTAACACGTTTACAGGTAACCTCCCCTCTAAACACACCTTGTAAATACTAATATAAGTCTCTATCATGAGCAAAAATGATATTCTTAAAAAATAAAACGAATCACCACGCACAATCTTTGTACGTAAATTGTATACAGATTTACAACAAGAGAGAAATTCCCTTATGCAAATGAAGAATTATATTTTCAAAGTATGATTTTGAAGAAGAAGTGTACTTTTACAAAAAAATCCCCCTCTCTGCCAATACTTTTTCATAAGAGAGAAAACTCATAACAAAGATAAAACTCTCTACACGATCAATACGAGAAAAAGGTTAGCAATACAAAAAAGTGGTAGGTTTACCGCAATATTGCCAATCCCTTATGAGAGTAAAATTAAAAAAGACATCTGCTCTTCAATAATAATTCGGATCACATGAAAACTCTATAATTTGAACATTAAGAAAAAAATACACAAAGACAGAAAATGGCATTTTAACGATTTTTTTAATATCATAGAAAACATTTCTTACAGAATAATAAAATGCTTATTACAATAAAATCTGGATGATGCAAAGCGATAGAAACAATCACTCAATTGATTTTTCAAAGAACAATTGATGAAATTCTTTTCAAAGAACACGCCTCCGTCACTATGAACAATATTTCTCAAAAATCAAATAGAACTCCTTTCTTGGGAAAAAGAAAATATCAACAAATGTTATCATCGTTGACCCCATGATACATATGAACGCCTATAGATCACATTCTCTTATATACAACCTTTCATCACGATGATGCTATTCGAACGTCTAAAAGACATTAACATCACTTAGAAAAAAGCAAATTTACACTAAATGTTTTTTGAGCCATTTGTTCTGAACAGGTCCAATCTTTAAAATTTGTTTTATTGAGATCTGTTTATTTGCAGAACAAGTATAAATAAATTTATCTAATGAAGCTTTTAGTCTTCTATTTTATGAAGCACATCACACAGGAAAAGTACAAAACAGTATATGAATTAAGCAAGTAAATAGCGACACATATCAGTTAATCAAAATGCTACAATGTTGCAAATGAGAGAACTTCTTTGATGAGACTAAAAAAATGAAACAAACAACGACTAAAGGATTTTAGAACAAACAGGAAAATAAATAAAAAAAACGAAAAAGGTAGAATCTCAAAACTTTTATATAAGCGATCCATTTTTCTATTGGATATTTCCCTATTGGTGGGCCCGGAGGGACTCGAACCCCCAACCAAGCGGTTATGAGCCGCTGGCTCTAACCAATTGAGCTACAGGCCCCACATAGGTTGTTTCTCTCTAAACTAAAATGCCCTATGATACAAGAGCTGACAAAGATTATAACCCATCTTTTTCTCTTTTCTATTGGTTTTTTTTTCAGTGCTCTAATTTCTTTACAAAAACTCTTAAAAATGAGAGAATAATTAACTGACAAATATAAAGGTATAGATATGATAGAAAAGAAAATTCAACCACTGAAGGGTTCTCTGGTTAAAACAGTTATATTAGCATTTACACTCTTAACCACATCGTTGACTGTACGTGCTTATGCTGAAGAAAATAAAATGAAAAATGCAACAATTACAGTGACAGCAATCGGAGAAAGTCAAGCCGCACCGGATATGGCAATTATTAATCTAGCCGTTGTTACCTATGATAAAACTGCCCAAAAGGCATTAGCTTCCAATAATCAATCCATCAATGATATTATAAAAGCTTTTAAAAACAATGGTATCCAAGCAAATGATTTGCAAACATCAGGCTTATCCATTTATCAGTCAACCTCTGATAAACAGCACGAAAAAAAGAATAATGAAAAACTCTATCATGTTTCAAATTCTTTAACCGTACGCATTCGTGATCTTACCAATGCTGGTAAAATCTTTGATCAAGCGATGTCACTAGGTGTTAATTCAGTTAACGGCATTACTTTTACCAACGCAGATACAAAGCCATTTTATCAAGAAGCACGTAAAAAAGCCATTACTGAAGCCATTGAAAAAGCGCAAACGATAGCGCAAGCGGCCGATTTAAAATTAGGAAAAATTATTGAAATCAATGAAAAGGATGATTACTATCACCCAACACCACGTCTCATGAGTAGAGCAGCAGATGTAAGCTACGCAAATACAAATTTTGCAGGTGGTGAGTTAAATTATAACGTGAGCGTCACTGTAGTCTTTGCGATCGATTAAGTCACAAACAGTTGTATAAAAATTACATTACTGGCCTTCACGTAGAAGACCAGTAATGTGATAAAGATATTCTTCCTCAGATAATAATTCGTCTTCGTAAACCTCTATTTGTCCGCGTGCAGAAATACGCGCTGTATGTACCGTCTGACAATCTCCTGATACTAATGGATGCCACCAATGAAGATCTTTTCCCTCATAAATTAATCTATAAGCACAACTTTCTGGAAGCCAGCGCGCTGTTTTAACTGTCGTAATGTCTAGCGACATACAATCTGATACAATTGATTTACGATGAGCATAATCTCGACACCTGCAAGTTTCCCCATCTAAAAGACGACAAGCAATACTGGTTGCATAAAGGTCACCCGTATCGTCGTCCTCAACTTTATGGAGACAACAACGGCCACAGCCATCACAAAGGCTCTCCCACTCAGAAATGGAAATCTCTTCTAATTTTTTTACTTTCCAAAAGGGGAGTTCTCCACTCATAAACTCAGACACACCTTTTTTAATTAAGACGATCTATAAAAATAAAACGTTTAATTTCTATAATTTCATCTATTTCTGTCTCTTAAAAAGATTCAACTCAATGTATACTTTAAACCATGTTCTTAAAATCTATCTAAATAAAAAGAGAATATTCAAAAATAGCGCATATAAATGAACATAACCTATTGAAACATCCCTTTATAAACTGACAAAGAATAAAATGAGTCACCTAAAATGATAGAAAAATCCCGCAAAAGAATACACATTTTTCATCAAAAAGTTCGTATGTTGCAATATAAGTTTATTCCTAATAGATCCCATTTCTTAAAAAACGAGCTGGGCTATATGCAAGGTAATGTTTTTATCGTTCATTTCTTGAAAGCCCCCCTACTCTCTACTCCATAAACACCCTTTGCCCTATATCTATTCTTTTGAGACAGAGAAGTATAAAGCCCCAAAGCTAAGAAAAACATTAAACATCGCAAACTTTCTAGATTATTCAAATTCTTCCCATGTTTTTCTCAAGAAAGTATCCAAGTACAACATGACGCACCTCCCCCCCTTCATTAAGAAGAAAGAGGAAGTTATTAAAATGCACAAGAATTCCTTTATTTAAGAATCGAGAAAACTGCGCAATTTTCGTGAACGGCTAGGATGTTTCAATTTACGAAGTGCCTTTGCTTCAATCTGACGAATACGCTCTCTTGTAACTGAAAATTGTTGTCCTACTTCTTCCAACGTGTGATCTGTATTCATCCCTATTCCAAAACGCATCCGCAAAACACGTTCTTCCCGCGGTGTTAATGAAGCAAGAACGCGTGTTGTCGTATCTCGCAGATTAGCTTGGATAGCTGCATCAATTGGTAATAACGCATTCCTATCCTCAATAAAATCACCCAAATGGGAATCATCTTCATCACCAACAGGCGTTTCGAGAGAAATAGGTTCTTTTGCAATTTTAAGAACTTTTCGTACTTTTTCTAACGGCATAGAAAGCTTGCTAGATAATTCTTCTGGTGTTGGTTCTCGTCCAATTTCATGGAGAATCTGACGCGAGGTACGAACGATTTTATTAATTGTTTCAATCATATGAACAGGGATACGAATTGTACGTGCCTGATCAGCAATTGAACGTGTAATAGCCTGACGAATCCACCATGTTGCATAAGTTGAAAACTTGTAGCCGCGCCGATATTCAAACTTATCCACAGCCTTCATCAAACCGATATTGCCTTCTTGAATAAGATCAAGAAACTGCAAACCACGATTAGTGTATTTTTTTGCAATTGAAATAACAAGACGCAAATTAGATTCTACCATCTCTTTTTTCGCAATAGTTGATTCGCGTTCACCTTTCTGCACCTGCATAACAATCCGACGAAATTCACCAATCGAAATAGCCGTTTCTTGCGCAAGATTTTGTATCTCACTTCGCAGTTTTTGGATTTCTTTTGCTTCACGCACCGAAAACTCTTTCCAACCAGGTGTAGGCAAAGCAGCAATATAATTCATCCAATCTGCGTCCAATTCACGCCCTTGGTATTCTTTTAAAAAGTCCTCATGGCCAATGCCATAGCTATTGGCAATCCGTTTCAGCTTACCTTCATTATGAATCAATCTCTTATTGATGTCATAAAGCTGTTCAACCAAAGCTTCAATACGATTTTGGTTTAAAGAAAGAGATTTTACTGCTTGAATCAACTCACCCTTTAATTGAATATATTTCTTCTTCTGAGAAGAAGTAAGGGCCCCCTCTTTACGCTCTGCCAAACTGCTTTCAACATGCTGATCTTGTAATTTTCGTAATTTCACATAGGTTTGAGCAATAAAATCCAATGTTTCCATAACTTGAGGACAAAGCTCATTTTCCATTGCAGCAAGCGATAAGTTAACATCGTCATCGTCTTCTTCATCATCGTCTTCAATATTTCTCTCTCCTGCGCTCTCCCCCATATTACGTATACCAGAAGACATTTTTTCTTCTACCGTCTTATCAACTTCACTTCGCTCAATAATAGGAGCCTGCTTTGCTTCTGGACCAGCATAAGTCGTTTCAAGATCAATAATTTCACGAAGAAGAATACGCTGCTCTTTTAACTCGTCACGCCAGATAATAAGAGCCTGAAAAGTCAAAGGACTCTCACAAAGTCCCGCAATCATTGTCTCACGCCCTGCTTCAATACGCTTAGCAATGGCAATTTCGCCTTCCCGCGAAAGAAGCTCAACAGCTCCCATCTCACGCAAATACATACGCACCGGATCATCCGTACGATCTGTTACTTCGCGTTTATTCGTTGTCGTTGCAATTGCGTGGCTAGAGGCTTCTACTAAATCACCACCCTCTACCGTAACTTCTTCTTCATAATTTTCAGACTCAACTTCATCCTCATCATCCACAACATTAACCCCCATCTCAGAGAACATCGCCAAGATATCTTCAATTTGTTCGGATGTAACCTCGTCAGAAGGAAGAACTGCATTGAGTTCATCCATTGTTACGTAACCATTTTTTTTGGCAAGCTTAATCATTTTCTTGATGGCATCATCAGAAAAATCAAGAAGAGGACTATCCAAACTCGCTTGGCTTGTTACTTCTGCATTATCTTTCTGTTTAACCTTTGTTGCCATACCATAACTCCACTCGATCACTTCACAGTTTCCATGTAACCATAGTTTCCATGTGACCAGTTTGTTTGTTCTCACTAAAATCTACCAATAGTTACTCATATATACTTCCTTTTAAGAGATTACTATTGGAAAGAATACATTTTGTATATGCCCTGACATCCAGACAAACTCGACATCCAGACAAAAACGCGGGAAAACTCCAGAAGTTTCCCCGACACCTCTCAGCCCTTCTGAGATAATCTCTGTACCCTATCGTAAGAACCAATTTCCCGCTTTTCCTAAAATTTACCCGCTTTTTTTAAAATTTAATTGTCATCTTTATAAAAATGTCACTCCACATAAAGTTCCTCATCTAAAATTTAAGTGACTGATTCGCATTAAAAAAGCGAATCATTTTATCGTATCTTGTGTATTCCCGTCTATTTTTTCATCCAACCAACTTCCAAACCCTTCAATTAACGCTTCTGTTGCCTGCATCTGCTCCAGCTCATTTTTTACCTCACGAAGCAGATCAAAAACCTCACTCTTAGGATTTTCTACAAGTTGCTCTTCAATATCCTGTAATCTCTTATGTAGGTGGTGTTCTTGAAGATGCAAGTAGACAGCTTGTTTTAATATAGCACGTGCATCTTCTATAGGGGCTCCACCAAGGATAATACGCATACCAATATTTTGCACAAGATGTTTCATACGCTCTAACAGAGCTTTTTGTTCTCTTTTCTCTAAGAATGCAACCATCGTCTCTTTATCATGAAGCTGTTGGTCCCCAAGAATTTCCAACATAGCTTGATGAAGAGTTATCAATTGAGTATTTTTTAATTCTAACTCAGAAAGAATTTCAAAATTTTCATACCACAACTCAGGATAGTAAGCTAAAGTGAGTAAAATCACTGCTTCACGCAAAGGAATAGATTGCGAAGAATTTCGTACTATTTCAGAATTTGCTAACAGAGAAAAGGTTTGATCTTTAAAGGTCCTATTTGGTGAAGATTGATCATATCGCCCTCCCCCCTTTTTTTTCGAAAAAGAGGGACGAAAAAAATCAAAAAGGCGTTTTTTTACATCTTGCAAATAATAACGGCGGACATCTTCATCCTTAATCGTAAAAATTTGTTGTTTCAGTTGTTTTTCTAGCGCTGCTCGTGTCTCTGGAATTTCAAAATGCTTTCCATAGGTAGCTCGCCACCATAAAAGCTCACTCAAAGGAATTGCCTTTTGCAAAAAAGAAGAAAAAAGCTGTGCTCCACCAGCACAAACAATTTCATCAGGATCTTTCCCTTGTGGCAACAAAACAAAGCGTACACAAACCCCAGCCTTTAAAAGAGGCAACACACGATCAGCAACACGAAAAGCAGCTTTTAAACCAGCATCATCACCATCAAAACACAAAATGGGCTCCTTCCCCATCTGCCATAAAAGCTCAATTTGCGCTTCCGTTAATGCTGTCCCTAAGGGCGCTACGACTCCTTCAAAACCAGCTTTAGTCAATGCAATGACATCCATATACCCCTCAACAACAAGAAGTGAATGAATTTTTTCATCGCCAACAAAGCGACTATTTTTGCGAGCTGCTGCCGCGTTATAAAGTATATTTCCTTTATGAAACAGCACTGTTTCAGGGCTATTGAGATATTTTGCTCGTGTCTCTTTCTCTAATGCACGCCCTCCGAAAGCCACCACACGTCCGCGCAAATCTTCGATAGGAAACATAATGCGATTTCTAAATCGGTCATAAGAATCCGCGCTCTCCTCATGCACTGAGAGAAGCCCACATTCTTCCATTTGCTTTATTGAAATGCCCCGTGCACTCAAAGCTTCTTTCAAAGCTGTACGCCTTACCGGTGCAAAACCAATGCGGAAACGCTCTACAAGCTCTGGTGTAACACCACGTGCATCCAGATAACGACGTGCTTGCGTACCTTCTTTATCGCGTAAATTATATTGGAAAAAATCTGTAGCAATTTTCATCACATCATAAAGGTCAGCTTTTTCCAGTTGACGTTTATGACTTTGTGAATCCAAAATAGGGAGTTTTATTCCCGCAAAATCAGCCAAACGCTCTACACTTTCTGAAAAGTGCAATCCATCAAGCTCACACAAAAAGGTAAAAATATCTCCACTTACACCACAACCAAAACAATAATAGCGCCCTTTATGATCATCACAATGAAAACTTGGCGTTTTTTCACCATGAAATGGACAGCAACACCAAAAGTCTCCCCGTGAAGGCTTACTTTTTCGAGGATCAAAATCCACCCGTTGCCCAATCACTGTTGAAATTGGGAGTCTCGTACGCAGTTCATTAAGGAAATCGGGCGGAAAACGCATTATCTCTCACAGAGTTTGAAAATTCTTTTTTGCATATTTAACGACTTTAGAGCATAATTCCAATACTTCCTCTTAAGCAGTTGTAAAATTTTAAACCCTCAACTGCATATATTTTTAGAAATGGAGAATAAAAAAGTGATCGAATTTATTGTTCAATATCCGTGGTTAGAGGCTATTTCTTGGCTTATTATTCTTACTATAGCTGCCCTTTTAGTGAACTTTCTAGGACGAAAATTACTTATTCACGGAGCAAAAAAACTCTCTTCTTTTCTCCCCAAAAATACAACGATCGATATTAATAATGCTATTCAATACATGGCAAATATCACTTCAGCTTTTATTCTTTCAATTGGTGTTAATTTTATTCCAACATTGCCCGATGCATTTAGCACTGTCATCGGTAATGTTGCCAACGCCTTCATTATCTTTTTTGTTGTCCTGACAATTTCTTCCTGTCTCAATGTCATTAACATCCTTTACGAACAACGACCAACAGCACGACTAAAACCAATAAAAGGTTATATTCAAATTGCTAAAATTGCACTTTTTGCTGTTGCAACAATTTTAATGGTTGCTACATTGATTGACCGCTCCCCTCTTATTCTCTTCTCCGGTCTTGGTGCAATGGCCGCGGTTCTCATGTTAATTTTTCAAGATACGCTCCTTTCTCTCGTTGCCGGTATTCAAATTTCATCCACTGATATGGTTCGCGTTGGAGATTGGATTGAAATCCCCAATCTCGGTGCCGATGGTGATGTTATTGAAATTGCCTTGCATACTGTTAAAGTTCAAAATTTCGACAACACCATCACCTCAGTTCCTATCCGTAAACTTGTGACCGACCCTTTTAAAAATTGGCGTGGCATGCAAGAATCAGGTGGCAGACGCATCAAACGCTCCCTTTTTATTGATCAATCAAGTATCCATTTTCTCACAGAAGAAGAACAAAAATATCTTTCTCGATTTAATTTATTAGAAAATTATTTCACGCAAAAAGTAGCAGAAATTGATCAATGGAATGCTCAATTAGATAAAAATCATGATGTCTTAGCCAATACGCGCCGTTTAACCAACATTGGAACTTTTCGTGCTTATGTTTTTGCTTACCTACAACAACATCTAAATATCAACCCTAATATGACCTATATGGCAAGGCAATTACCTCCTACAGAAAATGGTTTACCCTTAGAAATCTATTGCTTTACGAACACCACTGTTTGGATAGACTATGAACAAATTCAAGGCGATATTTTTGATCACCTTTATTCTATTCTGCCCTGTTTTGGTCTAAAGGTTTTTCAAAATCCAAGCGGTTATGATTTTAATCAAGTATTAAAAGCAAAAGTGAAATAAAAACAATAAACTTCAATTTATTAATTTTGAAGTAACCACATTCACAACAACAAAGAAAGAATAAAGTATCATGAATGGTTCATTGGTACTCCTTCATCTTGCCGGCGCTATTTCTTTACTTCTCTGGGCCACACGCATGGTGCGCACAGGAATTGAACGCGCCTATGGTGACAGACTTAAATATAAAATGTGCCACGTCATTTCAAAACCATTGTTTGCTGTAAGTTTTGGACTTTTTACAGCAATGATTTTACAAAGCTCTACAGCAATAACGCTCCTCGTTGGTTCTTTCGTTGAATCTGGTTTTGTCTCTGGAGTAGCAGGACTTATGGCTGTACGTGGAGGAGAATTAGGGTCAGCAATCGTTGTAAAAATTCTCACCTATGACCTCACTCTTGTTGTGCCCTTGTGTCTTTTAATTGGCACTTGTATCTTCATGACAACAGAAAAACGTGAATGGCGTCAAATAGGACGTATTGTCATCGGTATTGGTCTTTTGATTTTATCTTTAGAGATGATAAGTACAGCGACAGAACCTTTACGTGAAAGCGAAATTTTGCCTAGCATCATTCGTTATCTTTCAACCGATCCTGTTTCCTCTTTTTTGTTGGCTGCTGGCTTAACCTACCTCTTACATTCATCCATCGCAGGAATCATTTTGCTGGTCAATTTTGCCAATTACGATCTTATTCATACGCAACTCTGTGTTGTCATGGTTCTTGGTGTCAACTTTGGCTCTTCTCTTATAGCACCACTTTTAACGCGCAACGCCTCTCCTAATACCCGCCTCGTTCCCTTAGGAAACTTACTCATGCGTGGGGCCGGTTCAATCCTTATACTTATCTTATTTCTCTCCTTTCACCCTCCCATCACATGGCTTGGCAATAACGCCCCTACTCAAGTGATCAACGCCCATATCATTTTTAATGTTTTCATTCTCCTTGCTGGAATACCACTTTCAAAATGGGTTTTAAAATTAACCACTCAGATCGTGAATATAAGTGCAAAAAAAATGCAAGCTAACAAAACGCTCAATTTATCCGATCAAACAGCTCTTGATGACAGTGTTCTTGAACGCCCAACTCTCGCTCTCTCAAATGTCATGCGTGAAGTCATTCATATTTGTGATCTTGTAGACATCATGCTAGAAAAAATCATGGGACTTTATGAAAATCCTGACCCCAATATTATTCGTGAACTCAACCAACTCAACACCATATTGGACAAAAAACATATCGCCATCAAACTTTATCTTGCACGATTAGCGGGACAAAAATTATCTGACGAAGAAGCTCTTCAAACGCAAGAACTTCTAGGCGCCTGTATAAAATTAGACCAAGCAGGCGATATCATTATTCATAATATGCTGATGCTGGTTAAAAAGAAACAACAAAAAGGTTTACAGTTCAGCAGCGAGGGCTGGAGTGATCTCCTTCGTTTCCACGCCATTGTACTAGCCAACGCGCATATAGCATTTAACGTTCTCGTCTCACGTGATACACATACTGCACACCTATTGGTACAAAAAAAAGATCAACTACGAAACTTAGAAAAAGAGATGAGTTTAAAACATTTTAAACGTCTGCGTGAAGGGGATCTCAAAAATGTAGAATCATCCAGTCTTCATCTCGACACTGTGCGCGACCTCAAACAAATCAACTCTCTTTTGACCTCAATGATCTACCCCATTTTAGAAGAACAGGGACTTCTTCAAAGTTCTCGTCTACGCACCCCTGCTGAAGAACAAACAGAAAAAACTTAAACTTTTCAAATAACTTGAATAAAACACACATCACATCGATTATTCAATTTTGAATATGGTCAAGATATTGATTTAATCAAAACATCTTATTATTTGACAATTTAAATGAGCTTTCTTCATCGTAAATTTCTTTCATTTAAAATCTATTCATGATGAATTGCTCAAAGTCATTTGCTTGCACATTACAAACAAAGCAGCATGTAGAATAGAACTCTTGAAGAAAGACATAAAAATGCCTAACCATCTCAAAGCCAAGACTGTTAAACACATAAAGAGTAGGTCAAGAGTATGATAGTTCCAACCTAAACTCGCCTTGTAAAAAGGGGATCGCTTCACAGTAGCAGCAAAACAGAAATGCTCTATAAGGAATGCAAAACCCCACAAAAATGCAATATTTATATCAAGATCTGTAGAGGTTAAACCTATACAGCCACGCTATAACGTGTCAACAAAGCAGTTTTAATTTCAAACATCATTGATATCAATTGGCAAGCTCCAAACTTTTAAATATCCATTTTACTTATTGCTTTAATCACAGTTGTTTTTTTCAATTTAAGAGAGAGCTTTAAAAAGCTTATAAATACACTTTATGAGTTATTAAAACATTTTCACTAATATTTTATTATTTTATTCGTATTTCTAAATTAATTAATTTGTTTATAAATTAAAATGTATTATATATTTATACTTATTAAGTATTATTATGATACAAATGTGAATATTATTTTAATATAAAGGAAAGTAATAAGTAAAATATCTAAAAGCAATATCCTTTCCACTGGGTAAAAAAGGAATAAACCTTGATTTTTACAAAGTTTACTCTAGTTACAATTTAAATTCAGGCAAAGGAGGGTATCATGGAAAATGCAAACATCGGCTGGATTGCAGCTATTGTTATCGGCGGGATTGCAGGTTGGGCTGCACAGTATATTATGAAAAGCCAAACAGGAATATTGTTAAATATTATCTTAGGGATTATTGGCGCTGCGCTAGCAAGCTTTCTTTTTAGTCTTTTAGGTGTAAGTTTTGCTGGTTGGCTTGGCTATCTTATTTCAGGTTTTATAGGAGCCTGTATTCTTATATGGATAGGACAAAAAATTCGATCATAGAGTATTTATTTTTTACACCTTTTGGAATTCAATACAAAACTAGGAAACAACTAGCAGAGTTTGAAATATTTTCTTGTAACTTGGTGTTACCAATTTTGATATGATGGTGAGATGCTTAAGCTGCGATTTTAGGCATACACCATCACCGTATTATAAAACGAAATGCAGCAAAGAACTTTATAACGCACCATTTCATACCTATATAAACTTACGCATATCAGGAGAGATATGTTGCGTTATTTTAACGAAATACGAACTGATTTTTGTACCACGTGCGCAAATCCAGCATATCTCACTGTAATAACAATTCATAAGGTTACAAAAATCACTAACGATGATTAAAAATTCTACCGTATAATGCTAATACCTATACACTCTATCAACAATACCCTTTTTACCAAGAAAACTCGAAGAGCTTTTTTGCATCTTAAGAAATAAAGAGAGACGGTAAGAACAAAATGATAAAGAATTTTTTCTAATCTATGAAAGAAAATAGTATATAAAATAAATATGAAATAATATTAATGTAACTTTATTATAGAATTACTACAAATTATGTTATGTGAAGTAATTTTTAAACAATTTTAATAATATAATATATTTTAAATTTTTCAAAAATATATGCATTAATATAAATTTCTTGATTATAAAGAATACGATCCCCTTTACATCTCAATTCAAAAGATTTGAATACCTCTTCACTTTCTAAAGTATAAAATAAAGTTTTGTTCCTCTTAAAACTTCCTCTTTATATCATCTTGCATAGATGAATTTTTAGCTCTTCTTTATATGCGTTACAAACGAATTTTAAAGTACGAAACATTTTTCCCATTGCTCTCATGCGATAAAGAAATTTCCGTAACGCATTGTGAAAGCGCCTTGGATAAAACATAATACCTTATTTTGCTTTTTTAATGAAAATAATCCTATAATATATACTTCCCGCATATCTTCTTTTAAAGACCTTTGCAATCGACTTTCCCTTTGATATCTTCCTGTTAAAATCTTGCTGCTTTTATACTCCTTGTATTACAATAGAGCTATCTATTTAACCCAACATAACATATGGAATAAGACTTTAGCTGTGGAGTAAAACGATGTCTGATCTTGAAGATTCCATCTTACCGCCTCTAACGTGGTTCTCTGATCAAAATCCTCCAATACCAGAAAACGTTCGCGATTGGCTCATGGAATCGGGCTCGATGACGCTTCGATTAAAGAAATATTGTACCTGCCTCCAAGTTCAACCACAACGCGAATGTTTTATTACGCAAGATAAATTAACAGAAGAAGCAGAGCATCTCCCCGAAAGTGCGCGTTATTGGCTACGCGAAATCATATTAATGGGAGATAATAAACCTTGGCTCCTTGGACGCACTGTAATTCCACAAGAAACCCTCCTACACAATCAAGCCTTGATGCATTTGGGAACTGTACCTCTAGGACATTATTTATTTAACAATGACAAATTAACCCGCGATTACATTCATATTGGTCAACAAGGTGCACTATGGGCACGCCGTTCCCGTTTGCGGTTAACGGGTAAGCCATTGTTGCTAACTGAACTATTTTTAACAGATTCACCACTATATCCCCATAAATAGAGGTTACTCATTTTATTCTGCATAACTTATAGATTTTATATAGCTTATAAGGGATTTAATCAGAGAAAAGAATTTCAAAATTATCTCAAGAACACATTAAAAACAAAGACTTCTTTTCAAAATACCCTTTTATTTCATAAACTCAGCTTAAAAATCTCTTCCCTAGAAAAAACGTTCTAAAATTCTGATTTTCTTATCATTAAAACCAGCACTTGAATTAAAAAGATACACACCATATTGATAAAACCATCTATATTTAAATTTCTTACCGAATAATCACTACTCTAAAATATGGTAACTCTTTATCAAACAAATGCTTTGAAACAGCAAAAAAGACAATAATACACTCCCCAAAATTGGAAATCTGTATCAATTAACTTAATCATCCTGTTTTAAAATTTTTAACAGTGCAAATAATAGATTTTTTTTAAAAGTAAAAACTCTATAACCTTTTTGTTTTTTAATGATCTAACAGCTTTGAAGAACAGAAAAATATAATACATAAAAGAATGTTTATTGCTCTATGAGCTCCAAAAAAACTTCGTTGATTTCAAAAAAATATTTTTTTGATAATAGTATGTATATAAAAAATAAATGATATTTATCAAAATCCTACTGATTTATAAAGGTGACGCACAATAAAAAATATTTTCCCATCCCATTGAATTAACAAGATCTATTGCAATTTTTTACGAAGACTATTGCACACTTTAGAAAAATTCATTTGCCCCGCATACCGTTCCTTAAGCCATGCCATCACCTTACCTATATCGCGTAATTTTTCAGCCTTTGTTTGTGCCAAAGCTTCACAAAGAACCTGTTCTACTTCCATCTCCTTAAGTTGATAGGGAAGAAATTCACGAATAACTTCTATTTCTGCTTGTCCTCTCTCTGCCAATTCCAAGCAACCAGACTCTTTATAGGCTCGCATCAATTCTTCACGCTGTTGAAGCATTTTAGTGAAAACAGACTGTATCTGCTGATCATCCACTTCTAGCTTCCCCTCATCATAATAAAGAATATCACGATCCCTAACTGCAGCATTCATTAAACGAAGTGTAGCAAGACGCGCACTATCTTGCACTTTCAAAGCAGCCCTAAGAGCCCCATCAATCTGGTTACGCAACATAAATTTATCCAATTTTGTTCAAGAAGAATATGCCTTTTAACCAATCTTTATCCATCTTGCAATGGAAGATAAAAAAATAATTAAGGACTCGATCTTCGAAAAGCTAAAACAAGACTTTACCTCTTCATGGAATGTACTTATACTGCCTATTTCAAGCGAAACGTTACCAGAATAATATACACAGCATCTGTTAAAGGTATGATTTTTGTGTAAAGTTGGTCATTATACCTTTCAGAGAATAAATTGTGGATACATACTATGATACAAGCAACTTCACCCAGCCACCCTTGGAGTATCAAAAAACCGACAGCCCTCTTAGTCTTAGCAGATGGAACCGTTATTGAAGGCAAAGGAGCAGGTGCTACAGGTATCGCTGAAGCTGAAGTGTGTTTTAACACCGCCATCACAGGCTATGAAGAAATCCTCACCGACCCATCATACACACAACAAATCGTTAATTTTACTTTTCCTCATATAGGAAATGTAGGGGCAAATAGCGAAGATATTGAAGATCTCTCTCCTCTCAATTGTCATGGTGCTGTTGGCGCTATTTTCAAAGCAGATATTACACATCCCTCAAATTATCGATCCAATGAAAATCTTCATCAATGGCTTAAAACGCGTAAAATTATTGCACTTTGTGGTATTGATACACGTGCACTCACAATTCTTATTCGTGAAAAAGGTGCACAAAATGCTGTCATTGCACATGATGCTAATGGAAACTTTGATATTCCTTCTTTAAAGAAACGTGCGCAAAAATGGCACGGTCTCGTCAATCTTGACCTTACGAAAGACGTGACATCTCAATCATCAATGCAATGGAATGAAAAACCATGGAGTTGGAATAAAGGATACGGTACAAACAATGTGCACAATCTTCATATCATTGCAATTGACTACGGTATTAAGCGCAATATTCTTCGCCTTATGGCAACACAAAAAGCCCGCATTACTGTTGTGCCTGCCCACACAACTGCAAAAGAAATTCTGGCAATGAACCCTGATGGCGTTTTTCTTTCTAATGGACCAGGAGACCCCGCAGCTACGGCTCAATATGCCATTCCAACGATTAAAACATTAATTGATCATAATTTGCCAATTTTTGGAATATGTCTTGGTCATCAACTTCTCGCTCTTACGGTTGGTGCAAAAACCGTGAAAATGCACCAAGGACATCATGGTGCCAACCACCCAGTTAAAGACCTTAACACTGGAAAAGTTGAGATTGTATCGATGAATCACGGTTTTGCCGTAGATTCTTCCTCTTTACCACAACATGTTCAAGAAACACATATTTCTCTCTTTGATGGTTCAAACTGTGGTATTCGAATCATTGGAAAACCTGTTTTTTCTGTTCAATATCACCCCGAAGCTTCTCCTGGACCACAAGATAGCCACTACCTCTTTCAGCATTTTTGTGATCTCATTATGAATTATAAAAAAATATCTTAAAATAAAAAGCCTCACCTTTTAACTTCTCTCCTTTAAATTATATCATCTTCCTACGCACAATTATATTATTTTTATACCTACAACTTATTGAAGTTGTATTATTATTTATCATTCTGAAACTAAAAAGAGCGCACTGAATAGCTTAAATTTTTCTCCTTCCTCTTCTCTTAAGGTCGTATCCATCAAAATCATTGGCTTCTCCCCCCAAGCAAGGTAAGTGTATCGATAAAAACTATTTTTAAAAAGAGTAAAGTGTCTAACATTCAAAAAAGTGCCTAAACTTCAAATAAGCATTTGATTCACAATACAATTTTAAGCATTCTATTTTGCATGAGAAGCATAACTCCTCCTAAAGAATAAAAAAAAATTAAAGTGTGAGACAATGCAACAAATCTCTACTTTTTAAAAGATATTGCCGTAGATGGTTTTGAAAACTGTAAAGTCGAATAAAAAAGTAATAGCAAAACAGAAAACGGCTTTTCAATTTTACAACTTTATATTCTTCCAAAATAAGGTTTTCTTTCGATTCCAGAAGTTATGCCAACAAATATAAGCAATATTTTACTTCCAATTTGCCATATAAAATTTGGAATTGTTCATACAATACTGATACATCTAACGTAGATACGTTTTAATCTTTTGTTTTCAATATGCTGCTGCATTAGCACTGGATATTAATTTGCAAGCAATAGAAAAAATACGGACTCCCCTATACAAACAATATCACAAAATAAAAAAAATTATTTGCACTAAATGAGAAGGATATATCGATATTTTATATAACACTTTGTTAAACAAATATCACAAAAAACTTTCTGCCTATAAAATGATACATTTTGTTTATCTTGTGCATTCTTCTAGCAAAATAGTACGTACCGGCCTCTCTCAACAAATTAACGTACCCGCAAGGCAAAAATAACTGTCGCAACGACAAGAAGAAAAAAGCCTCCAACAAAAGGAGCACCTGAAAAATAAAACAGTGCATTTTTATCTGTAAAACATTCAAAAAGAAACACATAAAAAACAGAACCAAATGTTAAACTTAATGAAATAACAGATGTCATCGCTCCTTGCAGTTCTCCTTGTACATTTGTCGGTACCTGCGCTGAAGCAATCGCACGTATAGGTGCATGAACAAGATATTCAAGCATTGTACACATACAAACCATATAAACCATCCACCCCTGCGTCGCGAATGTATAGCCCAGCATAGCAACGGAGGCAAACAAAAGCCCCACTATAACAATATGCCAATCACTCCATCGTTTAGAAAAATAAGGCAAAAAGAGAGCGACTACAATAAATTGGCCTATCCCAAAAACACTATAGGAGAGTCCAATAGAAAAAGAACTCCAATCATAGCGTTCTTTTGCAATGAACGCCCAAATGCTTAACCATACAGATTCCGCAAACCAATAAAGAAAAAAGACCAATAACACCCAAAGAACCATCGGATATTGTTTCAGGTGCCAAAAAGCACCTAAGGGATTTGCCCGCTTAATATCAAAAAAGCGCCTATTCCATAAAGAAAGGGTTTCTGGAAGCATAACCCAAGAAAAAATAAAATTAATGAGTGAAAAACCAACAGCAAAATAAAACGGAATACGCGGACCAAACTGACCTAAAAAACCACCAATAAACGATCCTAAAATAAACCCCAATGCGGATGCAATGCCTAACAAACCAAAATTGCGTGTACGGGTTTTATCATCAGATATATCCGCAAGATAAGCTGTACAAGTTGCAAAACTAGCGCCACTTATCCCTGACAAAAGACGCCCGATAAATAACATAGAATAGCTCCATGCTATAGCACATATGAGATTATCAAGAGCAAAGCAGATAATAGAGAGAAGCAAAATAGGACGACGACCATAACGATCAGAGAGATTGCCAATAACAGGAGCAAACAAAAACTGCATCACTGAATAAGCTGCAAGTAATTTTCCTCTTTCTACAAAAGATGTACTGACCTCTTTTCCAGTTAATTGAGAAAAATATTCAGGCAAAACAGGACAAATGATCGCAATACAAAGAATATCTAACAATAAAGTGATGAACACTAAAATGAGCCCACGCTGAACAAATTTCGGATTGAGCATTTGGTCTTGCATAACATACACACTATTTTACGCATACAATGACTCCCCCCGCTATATTTTAACTCCCTTTTCCTTTTAAAAGTATTCTATACCGTATACTTTTCACATACAAAATAATAACAAAGTAAAAATTTAAGTAAGAGTCAAGATAAAACTGTAAAATTACGTTTTAATTGGTGTATCTTTAGTTGCTATCTCATTGTCAAAGAATAAAAATTTTTTTTGCATTATACGAACAAAATATTTGTGCGACAAACTCATGAACAAAATTTCATGAAACACAGAGTATTTCCAATAGTTTTAGAGACATTACGATGAATTTTATCAGACATCATTTTCCCCTCTCATCCCACCGTTTTCAGGAATCTCAATTCCATTGGATACGTTAGATATCCTATAGTAATTGAAACCTTTTAAAAGATAAGCTCTTAAAAAATTTTCTTACCCTCAGAATATGCTATAAAGTTAAAGCAGCAACACCAGAATAGCTTAACAACGTAAAAAGCTCATCATATTTTTAAAAATATTTATTTGACAATAATTTTGATTAAAAAATAAGTATATTATAGAGAAAAATCCTTTAATTCTATAATCTTAGAAAAGATTCATATCGTTTGCAATTTGTGTAACCTTAAAAACCATGATTTTATCTTTATATTCATTGATACTCTTAATGATTGTATGCTAGCATTAAATCTAACGATGATCATGATAAGCATTTAAAAAATAGCACTTTTAGAAATAGTTCGTCATGAATTTTTAATTCAAAATGGTGTATAAAATGCGAAAAATATCCCTATTAATTCTCATATTAATGTTGGTAACAGGATGTGATGTTCAGGATTCTGATTCACAAGAGAGTACTGTAGAAAATAAAATAAAAATACAACAAACAACCAACGTAAACCTAGATCCCTATACTCTAAATAAATTAAATGCTCTTCTCAAAAAACGTTCAGAAACAAATTATCAGGAAAAAGGGGCACTAATTGACTTTCTTTCTGAAGCTTTTTTAGGGACACCTTACCAAGCAAATATGTTACATGGCTCAGAAAATACACCAGAAAAACTGATTATTGATTTTAGAGGCTTAGATTGCTTCACTTATCTGGATTATGTTGAAGCATTGCGCAAATCAACATCCCAAACAGAATTCATAAATAACGTCATAAAAACGCGTTATATTAACGGTAATGTTCATTTTTTAAATCGGAAACATTTTTTTACGGATTGGGCTTATAGAGAATATAAACTCGCCACTGATATTACCGCTGAAATAAGTCCCCATGCGGTAAAAATAGAAAAATATCTCAATAAAAAAGCTGATGGTGGAAGCTATCTACCTGGGTTGCCAGTTGTGAAACGCACAATAACGTATATTCCAAGTAACTTTATTAATGAGGAGGTTATAGGTCGTTTACAGTCTGGTGATTTCATTGGTATTTATACGAAACTTGCTGGATTGGATGTAACACATGTGGGCTTCTTTATCATGACAGATAGAGGGCCAATGTTAAGAAATGCTTCTTCACGAAAAGAAAACGAAAAAGTCGTTGATTCTCCTTTTATGAATTATGTTGAAAAAACACCAGGAATCATTGTTTTAAGAGCTCTTGAATAACATCATAGCGATATGAAATATCTTCTCTATTCTTAAAATATATACTGTCGTTATTCAGTTAAACATCTAACTTCGTTCAAGCTATACGGATACAATATATTTGTTTACAGTTTTAAGAGAAAAAAGTCGTTTTGATCTAACTTTGTTTATAAGTATGACAAAATCATTTTTGGAGAAATCACGGATTTGTAATCACTTTTACTGGTTGAACGATAAAGACAGAAAAGACTCTATTATAGTATCACGCTTTCCTTTCATATTCTCAACCAAGAGTTATCTTTAGATTACCGCTAATCTGATCTTTACGAATATAACGCAAAAGACACAAACGAACGTTTGTAAAAATAAGTAAAAGTAAAGCCAGATATGTTTGGTGGTTGTTTCATAAAGTATTCTATAAAAATTCGATCTACCTCTCTAATTTATTGCATATAAATTTTTGACTTTATAGCTTTTTTTCCTTATAAAGTCTTTGCTTTTTGTTATTATCTATAAATTAAAATAGCCCTGATATAGCAGCATATTATGATTAGGATGCACCAGTACTGTACGAGTCCTTGTAAAATTTTGATGCCAGATTGGAATGAAAATATGAAGGCATCAATTAAAAACCAGTTTCTATCTTTAGCATCATTCTTTAGTTTAGCTTTACAATTTTCTACAGTAACGACAATAATATCCTTTAAAGAGTAGAGTTATGAGCATGATTTTTGTTTTTTCATCTTTTAATGAGTCCCCCATCCTTCATGCAATAAAGAACACTCTAAACAGAACACATTGTATCGATAAAACAACACATTTATTAGCAACAATAATGACGATTAATCTATGATCACAAACTTTAAAACCCTATTCATAACTTTTATACAAAATTTATAATTAAATCTCATTAAACTTATTACGAAGGCTTCACTCCTCCTCGCCCTAAGAAACGAAACATCTACTCCCGACAGTCTGTAAACGATCCGTTTTCTTAAATGGATTTAAGCTGCTAACCATTTCATGAGATTCACTTACAAAAGAATACACCGGCAAGTCCTATTTTGAATATTTACTCCATACTCTAAAAACACTTAATAGATCAAATTTTATATGCCTTATCTCACCACACCTTAAATGACAGTGTTTTAACGAAATAGAATAAATCTTGCCTTAAATACTCTGTTTAACCTTGTATACTTGATTGATGCAAAAATTAAATCAACAAAAGAGCATCATTGTATTTTCGAGAGGTATGAATCACCCCATCATAAAAAAACAGTCTAACATAACAGACAATTTGAAAAATCTTTTTATATAAAAGGGATTACCGTTGTACCGGGAGGCAATTTTGCCTCATCTTCAGGCTCGACATGAATAGAAATACGCACATTATCAAATTCTTTTTGAAGAACAGCTTCGATTTTATCACAAATTTTATGTGCTTCTCCTACCTGCATTACAGCAGGCACAACCAAATGAAACTCTATAAAAGTAACCCTCCCAGCAACACGCGTCCGCAAATCATGGACCTCAAGCGCACCCGATGCATTTGCAGAAATCAGCTCCCGAATCCGCATGCTTTCATTCAATTCAACGCCAACATCCATTAACCCCTGAACAGCATTTCTAATCACCTTCCAGCCCTGTAAGAGAATATTAACGGCAACGATTATCGCTAAAATTGGATCTAAAGCTCCCCATCCCCCGACAAAACCGGCAATCAAACCAATTAAAATTGCAAGCGAAGTAAAAACATCTGTTATAAAATGCACTCCATCAGCTTTAAGAGCCGGTGAGCGATGGAGTTTTCCCTGCCAAATAAGAACCATTCCCCACATACAATTTATGACAGTTGCAATAAGATGAATAACAAGCCATATTCCAGGTTTCTGCAACAATTTAACGGTAGAAAGAGCTATCCATGCTTCTCTTAAAATAACAATTGCGGCAATAATAATGAGTACCCCTTCAAGAATTGCGGAAAAATATTCCGCTTTATGATGCCCAAAGGGATGATCATGATCTGCTGGCTTCATACTCACTTTAACAGCCCACCATGCTGCCAATGACGCAAGGATATTAACAATTGATTCCAATGCATCAGAATAAAGTGCAACCGAACCTGTGATGTGATATGTCCAATATTTCAAAGCAAAAACAATACACGCAATAAAAATAGAGTATAAAGTCAAGCTTTGTATATTGATTTTTACATCCATGAACCTCATCCTTTTCTTCACGAAATAGGGAATTAATATTTTCAACCATATCATTATACTTTTGGCATAACGACGATCTTTCCTCAATATTACAGAAGCTTCATCATACAATAAACGCCTCAGCTCACCATTATTATCGTAAAAACTGCTCAGTTACACGAACAGCATCAATAAATAAAGAAGAGAGAAAATAATAGAAAAAAGAGCTTTCCCAAGAGCAATCAAACACATAACCTTCATTATTAATCGTTTTCTGAATAACTTAAAGCCATCTCACTTCTCATAAACGAAAAACTTGTTTTTGCTCAAATCTATCATGATCATGCATTATTTTTCAGTCTTATGATGTGCATTATACCCCATTTATAAGCCATCGTTGCACCATAGAAAAAATATCTTAGCACTCTACGGTAACTTTACAGGTCAACTGGATTTTAAAATATGATTTACTAAAAAATTTAGATATAAAAAGAAGAACAATGATTACCCTCAAAAAAAAAGAATCTGGGCATTGGGGACCCAGATTCTTTTCCCTTAGAAATTAAGGGCATACAGAACTTGGGAAATAGCGGGGACCCAAGACACTGCACCCGATACGAGAAAAAATATATGATTCCGTATCAGTATTTTTACATTATACCTATGGTTGCATATTGTCAATACAAATTCTACCATAAGTTTTAAAATAATGTTTTTTTATCTCTTTTTTTTAAATAAAACAAATTCTAACATCTGGAAATCATAAGAAAAAAGCACTAAAAATCTCGCATGCATTTGAATATCACAACAATCAATGAAACAGATGATCCACGCCTAAAAGCCTATCATAATATCCGTGAAAAAGATCTTGTTGAACGGCAACATCAATTTATTGCTGAAGGCAAAGTAACATTGTCCGCATTACTACATTCGAAAGAGTTTTCTGCCATCTCACTGCTCATCGTAGCAAACCGTCTCTCTGGACTTCTACCGCTTTTAGAAAAAACACAGCCTCTATGTCCCATTTATTGCGTTCCACAAAAAGTTATGGATAATATCACCGGCTTCCATGTTCATCGTGGTGTTCTGGGTATTGGTAAACGCAAAATACTGCCATCCTTACAAAGTTTTTTACAACATCTTCCAGAAAAAGCTTTGATTCTTGTTTTATGTGGTATCTCGAATCACGATAATATGGGATCAATTTTTCGTAATGCAGCAGCCTTTGCCAGTAATGGCATTATTGTCGACAAAACCTCATGCGATCCACTTTATCGCAAATCAATAAGAGTGTCTGCCGGCGCTGCTTTAAAAGTACCCTATACGCAAAACGCTGATATAGATGACATTATAGCTGCTCTAAACGATGAAAACTTTCATCTTTATGCACTCTCCCCTTCTGCCTCACACACTCTCAAGCAAGCCAACAAAACCAAAAGAATAGCACTTATTTTTGGAACAGAAGGCGATGGCTTACCACCCCATATACTACAACAATCAAACACCTTACGTATTCCCATGACTGACGGTTTTGACAGCCTTAATGTTGCCACAGCCTCAGGTATTGCACTTGCTCATTTTACCAACTTTGACCACTAAAGATGATAACACTTCAAGTTATAAAACATACCCAATGTTGTATGTTATCTATCAGTCTCCAATAATATTGCCGTCCCCTAGCCTTTGAAAGCATTGATAAAAAACATTTTTACATTTTCTTTATCATCACTTTCCACACCCTAACCCCGCTTATGACGTGTAAAAGATATAATTTTGATGGATTCAATCATAAAACAAACTTTCAATGAGAAAATCTTCCGGAAGTCCCTCATTCAAGTTTAAGATTAAAAAATATCATTATAAATCAATTTACTATGCTTTATAAAGCTGTTGTTTTTAGTTCTGAGGAAACAGGATCTTTTGTTTCGAGATTGCATAAAACGCGCTTCAACATCATTTCAGTATCAGCTGCACGTTCTGAATGTGTTACAAATCCTCCCCCAAGAATACGCGCCTCATGACCATTTCCATCATAAAGAACGCAAGCTTGCCCTGGTGCCACACCATTTTCACATTCCAATAAATCAACGGAAAAAATACCTTCTTTATAATGTAAGCGCGCAAGGTGAGGAGGACGCGTTGAACGCACCTTTACAGCCACCTCAATACCTTGAGAAGGGAAATTATCTAACGACTCATCACCAAGCCAATTCACATCACGTAAAAAAAGCTTATGCGTTTCTAACATTTCACGCGGTCCAACAATAACACGTGCATTTTCCACATCGAGATAAACCACATAAAGCGCTTCACCCGTTGATACCCCAATACCACGACGTTGACCAACCGTATAATTAACAATTCCCGAATGTTTACCTAAAATCTTTCCATCAATATGGACAATAACGCCAGGATTAGCTGCTTCTGGACGCAGTTTTGCGATAACATCTGAATATTTTCCTTGTGGAACAAAACAAATATCCTGACTATCATGCTTATTGGCAACCACAAAGCCCATTTCTGCTGCCATTTCACGAACGCGGGCTTTTGGAAGATCACCAAGTGGAAAACGCAAATAATCAATCTGTTCTTGTGTCGTTGCAAAGAGAAAATAACTCTGATCACGATCATTATCGAGAGGACGAAAGAGTGCTCGATGCGCTCCGTTGGAACGCGAACGAATATAATGTCCCGTAGCCAAAGCATCTGCCCCCAATTCGCGTGCCGTTGCTAATAAATCAGCAAACTTAACCGTTTGATTACATGCAATACATGGTACTGGGGTCTCTCCATGAGCATAACTTTCTGCAAAAGGATCAATAACAGCTTCGCGAAAGCGCTTTTCATAATCAAGAACATAATGAGGAATTCCTAGTGTTTCTGCAACGCGGCGTGCATCCTCAATATCTTGTCCTGCACAACACGCCCCCACCCGATGCGTTGCTTCCCCATGATCATAAAGCTGCAACGTAATGCCAATAACATTATACCCTTCCTTTTTCAAAAGACCTGCAACAACCGATGAATCAACCCCCCCCGACATTGCAACAACAATGCGAGAATCTTCAGGTTGTCCTGGTAAATCAAGACTGTTTAAAAACATGTATTCATTCTCTATTTACTGCTCTGTTTAATGGCTACCCATATGTTGACATTCTGATGCACGCTCTTCAGCACTTTTACACGATTGATTGTCTTTATATTATTTTTTTATCCTTTCCACAACCATAGGCATTACTTTCTTAAGAGCTGCTGCAAACAAAAAAAGAATGATGGAAATAAGGCATAATGGCAATCGTTTAGGAGAAATCCTTTTTTGCTCTTTTGAAAAATCCGGTAAAATATTGCAAGAATCTCTTCTACACACTTCAACTTGAGCTTCTTTTTACATAATTAATTTTTTCTTTCAGCGCTTTTAGCTCTTTTTTAAATTTCATGCTCTATAAACGAATCAAGTCCTTGACTAAAGGTAGAGGATACGAATGAGCAACTTGATAAAAACACAAATGAAATATGTTATTGGGCCAGATGGAAGTCCGCTTACAATTGCCGACCTACCGCCGCAAACAACACGGCGCTGGGTGATTCGTCGCAAAGCTGAAGTTGTTGCGGCTGTCAGAGGTGGATTGTTAAGTCTTGACGAAGCGTGCCACCGTTATACTTTGACTGTAGAAGAATTTCTTTCATGGCAAAGTTTAATCGATGAACACGGTTTAGCGGGATTACGAACGACCAAGATTCAACACTACAGGCATTAAGTTGCCATTGATTACGATTTGATAACATAAAGCAATCTATAAAACAGCCAAACTTGATAAAAGTTTGGCTGTTTTATACTATATCCAAAAGATAAACCTGAAAGAATGGATTCTTCAATAATTGCTTTTATTAGCCAACCATTGAATTAGCCAACCATTGAATTAGATTGAATCAAAATATCCTTATCATCCGCAACAATCTTCTTTTCTCGTGCTTCCAAAAGCTGTGCACGTTGCAGCTCTGTATTAGCTTCATGGAGAGCAATTTCAGCGTTTGTTTTTTGAAGTTCTAAATCACGAATTGAATTGATCAGATTATCACGTCTTTGCCGCGCTGCACGCGCAAAAGCAGAATAAGCAAAATGGTGAACATCATTGTTTCCAGATTTACGTTCTTCATGAGTAATCTGTGCTTCCAACTCTAACACCATTCGTTCAAATTCTGCGATCATCATCTCAAGCTGTGCAATTTCACGGCGCTTTCCACGCACTTGAAACATCCTCAATCGCACCATATTTTCTCGTGGCTTCATACTCACTACTCCTTGATTGCGCCAACTCAAAACTCGCATTCACACCCAATAAATATCTTTTAGTTATATGTCTATCCGACAAAAACAGTCTATTAACTTGAAATTATAATAATTTTTGCCTTGCATTAAAGCATCTGAAAATACAATCTGCTTTAAAGAGCAATAACTATTTCTTTAACTTTTCCCCCCATTATAAATGAAGAGGTTTAAAGCTCAGTAAATAAACACTGAAATTGTAAAAAAGTAATTTATAACGCTCTTTTACAAATTTTTTTTAAGTTAAAGTTTATAGAAAAAGCCCTTCTTTGTTTATTATGTTAAAAAATATGGGATTTTTCTAAAATAATTTTGTAGCCTCTTTCAAAAATAAAAATATTTTGTTAACCACTATCATGGATAGTGGGGAATTTAGTAGTGATTGTTACGCGTACTACTGAAATGTTCATAAACACTTTGTCATAAGTGTTTGATTTAATGAATTGTTTTTATAACAGTGGTTTTGCTAACTGATATAAAATAGAAATGCTCCTTATGATTCGTGAAGGAGCAAAGTGAGGGATCTAAAATGCGCGTATTATTAATTGAAGATGATAGAGCAGTTACTCAAAGCATTGAGTTGATGTTAAAGTCGGCTAACTTTAATGTTTATATCACTGATCTGGGTGAAGAAGGTATCGATTTAGGAAAACTCTATGATTATGATATCATTTTGCTTGATCTGAATTTGCCTGACATGTCAGGGTATGATGTCTTGCGGACTCTAAGATTGGCAAAAATAAAAACTCCTGTCTTAATCCTTTCTGGTATGAATGCCATTGAAGACAAGGTTCGTGGTTTTGGCTTTGGAGCAGACGACTATATGACGAAGCCTTTTCATAAAGATGAGCTCATTGCACGTATCCATGCAGTTGTTCGTCGTTCTAAAGGACATGCACAATCGGTTATTGTTACCGGAGATCTCACCGTTAACCTTGACACAAAAACTGTCGAAGTTGCAGGGCGCCCTGTTCATTTAACCGGTAAAGAGTACCAAATGTTAGAGCTTCTCTCTTTACGCAAAGGTACCACCCTTACCAAGGAAATGTTTCTCAATCATCTCTATGGTGGAATGGATGAACCAGAACTAAAGATTATCGATGTTTTTATCTGTAAATTGCGGAAAAAATTGGAAGCAGTCTCTTCTAGTGTAAATTACATTGATACAGTTTGGGGACGTGGTTATGTATTACGTGATCCAGTTGAAGAGAACGTACGAAAAACCGCTTAAGCAGTGAACATGCACATTGTAAAATCTCGGAGTCTAGCGGGCCGAGATTTTTTCCCGAGATCTTTTCTCTGTTAAAAGTAGAAAACTCGCACACCAAAAATCTCATATAGAAAGCGCTTAAAGCTTAAGAAGTAACCACACCAAATTTACACATATAACCTTATCGCTCATAAATTCAATCGAAGCCACTTTTCCCAACACAGCTTAAGCGCTTCTCTCTTATTCAAAGCTTTTTTATACTTTCTAAAACAATACAACCATCACTTTCATCAATATTTATTTTCATCTCTGTCATCTGAGCAAGTAACATTGTGTAATAAAATTGGATGACATGTGCATCAACAAGCTCTTCTTGAACTTTTCCACGGAATAACGCAAGAAAATGAGGGGGTATACGGAGAGTTCTACCGAAAACCTCAAATCGAAAAGAACGCTTATTTTCTTCTTGCAAAATCATAACAACAATTTCACCACCACGAGAAACTGTTGCATTTGCAATCAATAATAAATTAAGCAAAAGTTTAACTTCATCTTTTTCTAACAATAAAGAAGAAGCTTGCCATTTTAAAGTTGCTTTTTCTTCTTTCATATATTGTTGAGCAACCTGCTCTGCAGCCCGTGTATCTATTTGTCCTCCACTTGCACCAGCAAAACCAAAAGCCAATCGCGCAAATTGTAGACGTGCAGCAGCACTTGCAACGGATAAACGCACCAATTGTAAAGCATCTTCTTCAGCTCCTCCTTCATCATAAAGCTCCATTGCATTTTGAATAGCCCCCACAGGTGAAATCAAATCATGGCAAATACGACTACAAAGCAAAGCAGCAAGATCCATAGGCTTCAAAGAAATATCTAACGTCATAATGATTGAAAACTCCTAGATTCAAAAAAACAAACTTTATTTTAAAGAAAAACTCTTAACATCTGATGCATAATAGGAAATATTAACAATCATGCTAAAAAATCAGAAATAAATTCAAGAATTTAAATAACCTTATATCTTATTTTTTATTTGAATAGCATGAAAATTCTAATATTATCTTTTTGTTTATCACTAATAAAAGGAGAAAACTCCATGGCTCTCTCTCTGCTCAAATACTGGTACAAAAATATTATATCTTTAATCTTCCTTTTATTCATCACCATAAACACCACACATGCTCAACTAAAACCAATAGAGCAAAACGAGCCTCATTATTCACTCCAAGAAATTATTGATTCTGGTCATATTTTTTTTGGAAAAACAGCCAGTGGTTTGGCTGTTGCAATTCAAAATATTTTTTCAAAATACGGTTATCCCAATGCCTATATTTTAGGAGAAGAAGCTTCTGGTGCCTTTTTTGCTGGATTAACCTATGGCGAAGGAAGGGTTTTTACCAAAAGCTATGGTCAACATAAAGTTTTTTGGCAAGGTCCCTCAGTAGGATGGGATTTTGGCGGCCAAGGCTCCCGTTTAATGATCTTAGTTTACAATCTTAATGGCATAAATAATTTATGGAGACGCTATGGTGGTATTTCAGGTTCGGCCTATTTAATTGCAGGTGTTGGTTTTCATGTCCTAAAATACCATAATACCTTGTTAATCCCAATACGTACAGGAGTCGGCGCACGCCTTGGTATCAATGTAGGATATTTAAAATTAACACCTAAACCGACATGGAATCCGTTTTAAACGTATTCTTATTTGAAAAGGGGTATTATGCTTATTCAATCATTTCTTTTTTTTATACTCGGAGTTGCTTTCACTTCTTGGTTACTGGTGCTTTTATCTCCTTTTATTTGGCGGAAAGCCGTTCATTTTGCATATAAAGATGTTTGTGCGAAAATGCCATTATCACTCGCGGAAATAGAAGCAAATCACGATTTTCTTCGTGCACAACATGCTGTAGAATTAGCAAACAACCAACAAAAGTATGAATTTTTGCAAAAAAAATATGCCCAACAAAAAATACAACTGAGCCAAGTAACAGAACAATTTTATCGGCTATGCCTCCCCACAAAAGATACTCTCACCAAAGAAGCGATAGCAATCAAACAAAATATCGCCACACTACACACTTTCAAAGGAAAGAAAAATGATGCGTGAAAAAATCGCACTCTATCAGCAACGCTTACAAAAAATCCAAACTCATGAGCTTGACCCGACTGCTAACCACCAATTGCTGGAAGAACTCCGTGAAGAAACAAAAGAACTTGCAGCAACATTGGCAGCTCAAATAGCGCTACAAGAGGGGAATACATCACCCATCAACACATTGATTCAAAAATCAAAAAACAAAAATGACCTAGCCTCACGTATTCGCAAAAAAATAACTTTTCTCTCCCAAAGCCCTGTTAAATAAGTTATCTTTTAAAACACCTTAAATGAAGAGTAAAATCAACAAAGGTTCATTGTAACTTTCATACCCCAAATCCTTTTTATTAAACGTGACTTTTCTGCTAAGCTAAAGGACAAAGTTTTTTAGCCCATACCGTTCTGTTAAAAAATATCTTCTTGTCTAGCAGATTCACTTGCTAATCATATCTCCGCTCTAAAGAACAACATTTCATAGGTTCTAGAAAGCAAATAATACCAAAGACATTGGTCACATACTCTAACAAAAAATACCTTCTAAGATGGATCACCAATAGAGATTTGACCATAATTTTAAGGATAAAAATACGCTCTCAAGAGTGATAAAAATCTCTTATTTTTTTGATAATCATATCCTGATCCGTTTGTGTCAAGTAAGGATGCATTGGTAAACTTAAAACACACTCTCCCAAAGACTCTGAAACAGAAAGGGAATCTTTTACATAAGGGAAGTGTTTATAAGCTGGCTGTTGATGTAAAGGAGTTTTATAATAAATCATTGTAGGGATAGAATTTTTTTGTAAAAAATCTTTTAATTTATCCCGTTCTTTTACCTTAATCGTATATTGTGCATAAGCAGAACGAATATTTTCTCCTATTTCTGGAACTGTAACAATATCTCTTAAGCCATTGGAATAGCGTTGAGCAATTTCTACACGCTTTTCCATTTCATCTTCAAAGATCACAAACTTTTCTAGTAAAATTGCAGCCTGAATGCTATCTAGGCGCGAATTCATACCAATACGTACATTGTCATATTGCGTTTCACCTTTACCATGAAACAAAATAGAGCGTAAAAGTTTTGCAAAATGATCATCATTGGTCATCATAGCGCCTCCATCGCCATAACATCCTAATGGTTTTGCAGGATAAAAACTTGTAGCAGCCACATCACCAAAAGCACCACACATAGTATTACCGCTTCTCCCCCCCATAGATTGAGCAGCATCTTCAATTACAAAAAGATTTTCCTTGGCAGCCACTTGAGCAATTTGCACATAGTCAGCAGAAAGCCCAAATAAATCAACAGCAATAATAGCCTTTGGCTTTAGACGTCCTTCTTTTTTTATCATTTCGATAGCGTGAGAAAGTTTTTCAACATCAATATTGAATGTATCAGGTAAAACATCGACAAAAACAGGTTCAGCCCCCACCAAAGCAACCACTTCAGCCGTTGCTGAAAATGTAAAACTAGGACAAAAAACAGCATCCCCTAGACCAATATTTTTAGCCATAAGAGGCATCTTCAAAGCATCTGTTCCATTAGCACATGCAATCACATGTTTAACGCCAAGATATTCTGCCAATTTCTCTTCAAATTCTGTTACTTTTGGCCCCAAAATATACTTACCACTAGCGACTACATGCGCAATTGCAGAATTAATTTTATCTTCAATACGCGCACGCTGCGCCCCAAGGTCGATGAATTGCATATTAACTCCATTGATCATCACAAGAATGCAAAAGCGCTACCTATCTCTTTTATCTATCATAATTGACATCAGCAGCTGTTAAAATCCGTAAAACAGCAATAGCATCATCACCATTTGTACGAGGTGATTGACGCGTTTCAATACAATGAAGGAAATGCCGTAATTCGCAAGTAAGCGGCAAGTCTTCACAAACATCAATATAATTCAGCTCATCCATGCTAAAAGCCCACTCTTGATTTTCTTTCCAAACGGCAAAATGGTGCATTGCCAATTTACGACTCCACGGTTCCATATCATCAAAAACGAGTATAGCCTTTGTTCCAACAACAGTTAAACGCCTCTCACGATAAGAGCTTAAGCGTGAAGTAAAAAGATGACTACGCACACCATTTGGAAAAATCATATGAATATGAGAAAAATCAGAAATCTGATCAACGACAGCAGCCCCCTCACCGCGAATTTCGGAAGGTTCGCATCCTGTCAACGCCAAAATCATTGAGAGATCATGAGGGGCAAGATCCCATAAAGCATCACTGTGTGTGTGAAATTTTCCAAAGCCTAATCTATGAGAATAAATATATCGCACATCTCCCACATCTCCGTTTTTCACCAATTCACACATTTTTTCAAAAGCCGGATGAAAACGTAAAATATGGCCCACCATAAAAACTCGCTCATAGGCCTCAGCCTCCTGAACTTGGCGTTTAGCATCAGAAACATTCAAGGCTATTGGTTTTTCCACCAAAACATCTTTACCATTTTTAACAGCACGGAGCACATTTTGCGTATGCAATTGTGGCGGCAACGCTAATACCAACGCATCAATATCTCGATGAGTAAAAAGATCATCTGGTGTAACAACCTCTACACCATACAGTGTTGCAAAACTAGCAGCACGATCATTATCAATATCAGAAACTGCTGCTAAAGCTCCGAGAGAGTGGAGTGTCCGTATATGATTTTCACCCCAATGACCGCATCCTAAAACCGCTACACGTGGCACCATTTTCATGCCTTACCTTACTTTATCATATAAAATTACACTTTTACATATCGAGGATAATATAGAATGACAAGAGAAAAGCTTAAAAACGATGCTTGACATCTTACTATTCTACCCCTTATATCCGCAAAAGATATAATTATTGACAATTATGATTGCTTATTTTGGCGGAGTAGCTCAGTAGGTTAGAGCAGAGGAATCATAATCCTTGTGTCGGGGGTTCAAATCCCTCCTCCGCTACCATTACTTTTTTATTGTGTGTAGTTTGTCAGCAGTGTAGCTTGCCTGTAGCTTGCCAGCGGGTTTTGTATATTTTGACACTAGTTTTTGTACCAATTCATTTTTTTTCAAAGAGTTTTAAAGGGGTTCTCAAAGGGTCATCAAAGACCTTTAAAAGGGTATTTAAAGCTCCTTTTTCTTTTCTACTCAAAATCGCAATTTGAGATGATCAACTCCTTGAGTTGGAATCGCATTATTTGAGAAGCAGCATTTATAAGATGTAATGACCTCTTTTAGTCAAATTGACTGATAATTTTTCTGTATCCTAAGCACATTAATTAAAAAGAGAAGCATTTAAAGAATTCGGTCAAGTTGCCCCTTTGATTTTCTGTCACTCAGAGGTTTCCTTTTCTCCTGCCTCTTTTCCCTTGTTTGGTGCCTCAAAGGTGATTTCTGTTGTGTATCCGCTTTGTTTTTCATAGCAGTGGGTAACGGTAGCGGCTTTCCATGGCCCATTGATTTGCCCACGGAACCCTTGCAATAAAAGAGGTTGATCCGCCATGACTTCGGGACGCCCCTCAATGGTCAAAGAACCACTGCCTACAGCACGACACAACCTGTCCGACTCGGAAGCAGCAGCAGCTCGTGCTTCCTCCTCACAAGTGTAACAAGTGCGAAGACGCCGCACGGGACCGCTAAACCCTGTCTGATGTTTGACTTGGCATTGCTGCCCTTTTGAGCGATCAAAATAAGAAGCTTCAATGGTGCCATATTGCGTACGTGGCTCTAACGTAAATTCCCAGTTGGAACAGTCGTACTTATGGATTGCTAATGCTGGTAAATTATCTCCGCTTAAAAACAAAAACTTATTGTCTTTGATTAAAAAACGTGCCCGCATGCGATCGGCAAGGCGGGTTAAAAAATCAACCGCCGATTGATCTGTACGAATCACATAAGGCAAAGTTTGTTGAGTGAACTGAGGACTGACCTTTGCTTGATAGCCATGGCGTTTGGCCAGTGTCTCAACAATCTCACCAACAGTTTTGTGATCAAAATGCTCACTCACCTGTTCTTTGAGCTCTTTACGCATCGAGGCACTTTTGCCACAAAGGCGCAAAATCTCTCCATCACTGCCACCACAACTTACAACCGATTCGACAACAAAACACCCCATAAATGCACTGATGCTGTTCTCATAACCAAAGATCACCTGTAGCGCACTATTGCTTGAGGGAACCTCTAAATCATTACCACTATCATCAAACTCTGCTTCAAATGTATCGGCTTCATTCCCGGCATGGTCCGTAATCGTTGCGGTTAAAAGACGCTGGTAAAAAACCTCATGAACAGGTTTGTCTCCCACCTTGACCACAATAAAAGGGTGTGTACGCATTAATCCCATAACCGCTTCACCATGCTGTTCTTTTCTTGGCTAACAAATTCAGGCAGAATGACCTTTAAGCCCCGTGGTAAAAACACACCATATTTGGCAATCTCTGGATTAGCTTCCAGTGTGGCTTCTAAATAGCCTTTGAGTAAACCAGCTTGCCTCCGGTCTCCTAACACAGCCATGACATGGTGAAAGCAAAGGAGATCGAGGCTCATATCCTCTAGCTCTACAATAACGCGCTTTTTGGGTATCTTCATGGGGTAGGTTCCTCTTGGTAATACCCCATTTGATATTGTCTCTCTTGGTATTGTCCTTGTGGTTTTCCGCCATTAAAAAAGGGCAAGAGCGTAATGGAATAGCGGATGCGCTGGGATTGACCAGAGCGACTGATATAGTCGTGGTCTTTATTGATCGTAGTGATTACTACGGGTCCATGGAGAAGGACACTATAGGTCGTATCATTAATCCAACGAAGCATCTGGACCGGCTTTGCTCTTCGGATAGTTGTAGTGATGGCATCTATTGCTACCCGGTCACCAAATTCTTCTGGAAACCAAACCCCATGAATGGTCTTTGCATCATTGCCATAGCTGGTAAATTGCAAACTGGGTGCCTTGCCAAAACGCTCCATACAAACCCATGAGGCAGAAAACTCTTCTTCAAAAGATTGGAAATTCAGCCAATCCACATAAAATTGATGCGGTCCTAACATCATCAAAGGATCTCTCATAGGCTCCCTCCCATTGATTGTATCCCTTCCAGCACGTCATCTCTTTCGAAACGTATCATTGCATCTCTCCTACCATTGCGCCCTCCTAGCACTTCATCCCTCCCCTCATTGTGTTCTTTCCAGCACGCCGTCTTTTCCCTTATTCTGTAACCCGTATCATTCTGTCCCGCCATGCAGGGCATTAGCACGTGCCCGTTGAATGGCATGGGCAACCGCACGACCAGTGACAACAGGATCACGGGCGCCATTGACATGCACCGTGACATTTTGATTGTGTGTGATGGTGGAGCGCTCTTTGCCTTTTGCTTCTGTGAAAGGGGAATTTGCACGCCCCGCCCCCGCAAATTGTGGTATGGGCTGAATGGCTGTTTTACCCCCCAAAAAACTTGGCAAAAACTCTCTTAAATTAATGGACCCAATCCACCCCTTAATGCGATGAGGCAAAGATTTACAAAAATCTGTCAGTTGTGAGATGGTGCCCATAAAACCATCGACAATCGAATTAGCCAGATCTTCGCCCGCTTGTTCCATACCAGCCTTGGCACTCTCCGAGAGCTTTTCGCGGGCAAAAAAACTCTTTCTAAACTGAAACTTCTTAAAATCCCCTTTTTACACCTCTCTCAAAGCAAAGATAAAACTGCCAAGACACGTGAGAGTCATCTAAGGATAATTGCATGAGACCATAACAGCTATAAACAGACTCCAATATTTGTATCATATTATTGTAACGATTTACTTACGTATAAAAGAAGAAGATAAAATTGTAATACAACTAAAAGTTCATACGATTAATCAAGAGAAATTATACAGCATCACAAAACATCAATTGTTTGAAGATTATAAGTAAAAAATTGATCAAAATAAAAAGCTTTTCTTATGAAAAAGAAAAGTGTTGCCCATGAGTAGATATTATAAGCTCTAATAAAGGGCATAACTTAATAATTATACCGCAACAAATTAATAAAAACAGCCTTCTTGATGATTCTGGACAACAAGTGCTAGCAAATTATGAACACACCCTTGACAAACTCCCCTTTCTTCAAAGATGAAAGCCTAAAAAGAAAAAATAGAATAACAAACCATTATTCTGCTTTGTATTAAAGCTCAGTTCACATTAAACCATTGCACTTATAGCGTATAACCTGAAATCTTAGCAGCTTTGAAAAAAATATGTCTGATTTTTCACTCTATTTCTAAGTAACATTTAGACACTCCTACTGCTCTTCAAGTCCGCACATATAATACGTTTTTTCCCTCATGCTTTAAGACAAAGAAACAAATCCTATTATAACTTACTGCAACTTGCCGAAAATTGAGTGTCTTTCCCTATAACACCAAGATCTTTAATTAAAAGCGGTTTTCCTATTTCTCCATTATAGGCTTTAACGTGAATGGTCTTGCCTTTCACATCTAAGAGGTAATAATCTCCATTAAAAAGCGCACCAGCTGTATATATAGGGATATTTCCAAAAACCTTATCATTTTTCGCACGGCAATAAGACTGATAATGCGTGTGACCCACGAAGATTGCTTTAACATTATGAGAGGTAATAATTGACTTAAAGACCGACAAATCTTTAGCATTCTTTTTACGAATAAAAAAGGATTCACCATCAATGGAAGCAGCACGCGCATCATGAAAATTAATGATTGTCACTTTACCTCTTGCATCAGCAGCAGCTAAATCGTTCCTAAGCCAATCTAAAGATTTATTGATTTGCACTTCTGTAGACTGCCCCTTCAAACCAACCGTATAGCTTGGATAATTGTGAAGCTGCACATAGTGAACATCTCCATAATCCCAAGAATAACTCAAACTCCCCCTTATCGAGCGAATATTTCCACCCGAAATGGGAACCAAGCTTTCAGTAACATCTGCATTGAAATGCGATAATTGACTACGGTATTTTTTGATTTCCGATACCATTCTTGAAACTGCACTTATAGCACAAGCATCTTTGTAAAAACTGAATTCTTGAGGATTTGTACAATTACCAACATTATTGGCATAATCGTGATTCCCTAGCCCCTCATAGACAGGTGCTCCAAGAGTTTTATAAACATTTTCATAATCATCATAGTTTTTTTGTTGTCCAAACTCCGTCAGATCACCATTGACAATATGGAATGCAGCCTTGTGCGCTTTTATCACACCAGCAACCTGCTCATTTATCTTTAACCATGGCTCTCTGTTTGATATTCCATTGGCATCACCAGAGTTTAAACGCCACGGTTGCGGATCAGCCATAATGATAGCAGTATAATTTTTTGTAAGAGACTTTTCTTTCATAGACCAATCCATGAATGCATCATGATGAAGCCTCTTGTCTCTTTTTATTTTTTCAGAATCAAGATTAAAACAACCAGAGAGAGTAAAAGCAATCACGGTGATTACCAATTCAACTTTATATCTCATAAACCTATCACCATAAAAACGTTACATATTTTTTATATTAAAAAATTCCTCAGAGACAATTTTTTTAGATTTTATTGTCAAAAATATGTCAAAAATTCGAAATAACGAAAGCAATGATCCTTCAATGAAGGTGCACTTTGATGATATAAAAGCACTGTTGATTTCAAGCCTTCAACTTCAAGAACTTTAATTGATTAAGATTTATAAGCTTGGGCTCTGGCTCTTTCAAATGTCATCGATACATCAACAGCTTATAAAAACTTAGTCGTATACTATTAAAATATCCCCAACAGGAGAAAAAATATATTCTTATACTAGAGTGCCAAACTCCTTTGGATATCAAGATCAATTATATTATAATATTATGATAAATAAGGTATAAATAATCAAAAGTGCTAGCAACAGTGTTATAGTATTACCGTCATCATTCACTTTGATAAGCTATAAAAATGCAGAAATACTACATAAAATACTATTATTACTTTATAAAAAATAATATAAATTATGTAAAGTATAATAATAATAGTTATAATTTCTATAATGTAGATTTACAATAAATTTAATTATATAATATAAATCATTACAAGCACATTGTGTGTTAAATATAAATTCATACAAATTTAATATTATTTATTTTTTAATTTTGACAAAAAATCAAAAATGTCTTACCAAATAAAGAAAATTATCGAAATTAATAACAACTATCCATTTTCACTTCTTCTTATGAAGTTTGCGGGGAAATGAATATTTGGGGGCTCTCATAAGGAGAATACTGGTGTATAAAACATCCCTTTTATCATGCACGGCTGCGGCTGCTATCATCCTATTCAACATCCAGTTCACTGCACATGCTGAAACTCTTGGCGTTGCCAACGAAGAAAAAGATATATCCGGAAAAACGTACGAGACTATTTATGTAAAAGACAAAGGAAAAATCACCGGCAGTACTGTAACTGTAACTGGAAATGAAAACACAAATACAGACACAGGTAGCGATAAATATGTTGTAACAGTTGAAGGTGCTAACAGTGCGCTTGAATTAAATGGCTTAAATATTCAAGGCACTGATTCTGATGTTCGTTTCGGTATTTCTGTAAAAGACGGCGCTAACATCAACCTGACCGGGGGGAACATTACAGCTTCTCAAACTGGCGTTTATATTGATGGTAGTAAGAATAGTAGAAGTATACTGCAAAATGTAGTGATATCAGATAATAAAAATGAAGCATCATCACTCCTTGGAATAGAAATAAACAACGAAAGTTTAATTACTTTAGAAAATGTAACAGTTAAGCAAGCAGAAACTGGTATACTTGCGGATGACGTTTCTCAAGTTATAGTATCCGGAGGATCATTCGAGGGTAAAATGGATGGCGTATATGCTATGGGCGGCACCACCATTACTGTAGATGGCGGTGCTAACATTACCTCATCTAATGGTAACGGACTCCATGCCGATGATGAAAATACCACCATAAAAATGACTGGAGGAAGCGTAACTGGAAAAGACGCAGCATTGTATACAAACGACGGTGGTCATATTAAAGTCACGGGTGGTACTCTAACAGCAAAGGGAGATACCACAAGTGCACCTACTACAGAAGGGGATAATCCTGCATCTAATAAGGGTACTAAAATTGAGAGTGGATTCGGCGCCTTGTCTCAAGGTGAAAACAGTGTGATTGAATTGTCTGATACAAAGATCAAAGATGCTACAATCGGGTTGAAAACACAAGAAAGTGGCGCAATCGCAATGACTGGGGGAAGCATTACAGCGTCCAAAGTTGGTGCATTCTTTTTGGATAGCAAAAGCAAAGAAAACGAACTGAAAGATGTAGTGACATCAAGTGGGAAAGATGATGCGCCACTAATCAATGGAATCAAGGCAACTAACAGTAATGTCACTTTAAATAATGTAACAGTGACTCAAGCAGCAGCCGGTATATTTGCAGATCATGATTCGACAATAACAATCTCGGGAGGATCATTTCATGCACAAAATACAACAATATCTGCTCAAAACGGCAGCGCCATCACTTTAACCAACAATGCAAACATTACATCATCTGATAACGTTGGACTCTATGCAAACAGTTCAAACTCCTCCATCAGCATGACGGGAGGAACCGTCACGGGGAAAGGTAATGCATTGGTTGCTGAAAATGGTGCCCATATTACTGTTGCAGATGTAACCCTAAAAACAAATGATAGCGATAAGTCATCTGGTGTATTTTCTAATGGTGAAGGCAGTGTAGTTGAATTGCTTGAGGGAACAACGATTAGTAATAGTGAAATTGGACTTACAACAAACGATGGTGGCGCAATAAACATGACTGGAGGAACCATTAAAACTTCTCTAGTTGGTGCCAGCTTCTTAAACAGTAACAGTGGTGAAAACAAGCTAGAAGGTGTGAAGATATCGAATAGTAAAGACGATGCGCTACTAAACTTTGGAATAAAAGCAGACAAAAGTACCGTTGTTTTAAATAATGTAGAAGTGACTCAGGCAGCCGCCAGTATAGTTGCAAATGATCACTCAACAATAACGGTCTCAGGAGGATCATTTAGTGGACGTGATGTAGGAGGAAGCGCCGAAGCCAGCAGTACGATTATCTTAAAAAACAATGCTAACATTACATCATCTGATGGCGGAGGACTCCTTGCAGACGGTTCAGGATCTAAGATCATAATGATGGGAGGATCCGTAGCCGCGAACGAAACAGCGTTATTCGCAATCAACGGAGGGCATATTGATGCCACAGATGTTGCTCTAAAAACAGAGGGAAAAGGAAACGGTGCATTTGTAAGTGGCAATGACAGCACAATTCAATTGCATGGTGATACAATAATTAACAATACTTTGGGCGGCCTTGGAGCAGTTGACGGTGGTAAAATCACCAGCAAAGATTTAACAATAATCGGTGGTGAAGCACTTGACGGCCCCGACAACGAACGCACTGGTATATGGACATCGGACTCTGGTAGTGAAGTTAGGTTAATGGGCAAAACAACCATTCAAAATGTTGATGAAGGGTTTTATGCAGACGGTGGAAGTAAAATCATTAGCGGAGATTTAACAATAACTGGTGGTGAAAGTAAAAAACAAACCGTTGCTGTAAACGTTGAGGAACTTGGTAGTTTAATTAAGTTAAATGGTAAAACAACCATTCAAAATTTTAATGTTGGTCTTTTTGCAGGAAATAATAGCACAATTAAGATGGTTAATGGCGCTATTGATGCTAATTCCAAAGGCCTAGATACCCAATCCGTCGCCCTTCAGAATGGGAAGCAAAATAAAATAGAAGCAAAAAAAGCTGCAATGGTTGTAATAAATGGCGGACATATTGATCTGACAGATGTTTCTGCCACAGCAGAAGTTGCCGGTTTACAATTCGCAACTTTCTCCGATAATAATCCGAATAGCTCGCATGATCCACAAAAATATCATAGTAATGAGATCAATCTGACCAATGCAGATGTTCACGCTGAAAATGGTACTGGAATTTTTGTTGGAGCTTTTACTAACACAAACATGGAAGATATTCCAGGTTTGTCAATCGGTACAGTCAATCTCAAAAATTCAGAAATCCATGCTGATGTATTGTTAGGAGATGGTCTTTTCGAAGATCCAAAATCTTGGAAAAATGACAATTATTGGAACAATAAAGAGGTTAAAGCGATCTCCAACGGCACCTTCACATTAAGCGCTGATCATTCAACTTTAGAAGGCAGAGCAAATATTTCTAAAGACAGAAATGTACGTTTTGATCTAAAAAACAAGACACAATGGATCGTAAAAACCAGCGCAACAGAACTCAATGCTGATGGCAATCTGCTTGATATCGCTCAAAGATCTCGTTCTGATATTTCCACGCTTAATCTCAACAATAGTTCTATTATCTTTAATGGACCAACAGAAGATCATTATCACACATTGCATATAGGATCTGGTAAACCAGATACGCAAGAAGTCTACAACGCAACGGGTGATGCAAAGATTTACTTCAACATTGCTTGGAGTGATGGCGTAAAAAGTGCCGATCAAAAAACCGATAGACTTCTGATCCACGGTGATGTCTCAGGCTCCACAACAGTTTATATCAAAAGCGATTCAGGAGATGAAAGTAGTGTAGTAAATGCTGCTGATCCTTCCAATATAGGTGGCCTCTCGCTCATTCAAGTATCTGGAAAAGCACAAGAAGACTCTTTCAAACTCGAGAATGGCTATACCACAAGAAATCGTTTGCCTTATAAATATACGCTAACGGCCTATGGACCAGAGTCAAGCCACGGTACAGCCGATGTTGCACAAAGCCTCTTTGATGAAAAGAATGAAAATTTCTGGGATTTCCGCTTACATAAAGAAATTCTTGAAACGGATTCTGGTTCTGGTCCAAGTGTGATCGTCCCTGTAGCACAAACAGCAAGCTATTTGGTCATGCCAAATGCTCTCTTCTATAGTGGATTAACCGATATGGCTAAACAAAACGCA